>JADFRO010000037.1 GCA_022561255.1 Planctomycetota bacterium
CCCTACCGCAACATCTCGCGAACGGTTCGCTCGAGTCGCTCTTGACCGCCGAACGACATCCCCAGCGCGCGGAGTTTCGATGTATCGATCACGTTCTTGGGCCCCTTTTTGAGCTGTTCGATCTTGCTATCGCTCCCGCTGATCTTCTTGGCGATCGCCGCAACGTCTTGTTCGGCGATGTAGATGTCGTAACAGTTGTACGCTTGCCCCGCGATGCCCTCGGCCGACAGAAGTATCTCGACAGCACGGGCGACGTCGGAAGCATGCACTTCCTTACCTCCGCGAGCCGACGACACAGGCTCACCGCGCGCCACCGATCGGACCAGATCGTACCACTTGCTCCTTTCGATCGGCCGGGCCGCCCAGTAAATCCCCGTGGGGCGTAGTGAGCAAATGTCGTAGCCGTCGCCCAGCCCGTAGCTATGCACGAATTTTTCGATCGCCGCCTTGTGCGCTCCGTAGTGAGAGGTTGGCCACAGCGGATGGGCCTCGTCGAGCGGTCGATCATCGAGAATCACTTCGTGAACGGCACACGTCGCGATGAACACAAAGCGGGTAACGCCGGCGTTTCTGGCTGCCTCGATCAGCCGGATCGTACCCAGTACGTTTCGCTCGACAAAGGTCGCAAGATCACCCTCGCTTCCGCTAAATCCCTTGCCCGGCCGATAGAGCGCGGCGTGAACAACGGCCTCGACGCCCTCAACCAGCGGCGGGATCGAAGCTCCGTCGGCCAGATCACCGGGAACCCACTCGATCGGCGTCGCGAGTCCATCGAACCCTCCGCGATCGGACCCGTCACGAAACCAACAGCGACAGACATGACTGCTCGACGCGAGCTGCTCAACGATGTAACGCCCCAGAAATCCGGTCGCACCGGTTACTGCGATCCGCATGGATTGGACTCCTTTTCAGGCGAACCTTTTTCGATCATATTGGCTCCGCCCACCGAGGATACCACGGCGCGGACCAGGCGGCGAGGGGACGTGCTCCTCGTCGAATAAAGCACTTGGCATCTTTCAAGGCAACTGGATGAAGTGATGCGTCCCGATCTTCACCCTCAACGATTGTTAGCCGCGTACGCCGTCGGCCTCTTCCCGATGGCCGACGATTCGGGCGAGCTTCACTGGCTTGCCCCCGATCCGCGCTGCGTCATCGAGCTCGACACGTTCAAACCCTCTCGATCGCTGCGGGCGATCTGCCGCCGGGGCGAGTTCGAGATCACCGTGGACCGATCGTTCGCCGACGTGATCGATGCGTGCGCGAGTCGTCCTGAAGGAACGTGGATTTCTTCGGAGATTCGTGAAGCCTACGTCGAGCTGCATCGTCTCGGTTTCGCGCACAGCGTCGAGAGCTGGCGTGGTGGAACATTGACCGGCGGACTGTATGGCGTCTCGCTGGGCGGCGCGTTTTTCGGTGAATCCATGTTCCATCGCGTAACCGACGCGTCCAAGGTCGCTCTCGTCGCCCTGATCGAGCGTATGCGCGAGCGCGGACTCGACCTACTCGACGTGCAGTTTCTCACAGACCACCTTCGACAGTTCGGAGCCATCGAGATCCCGCGAAGCGTCTACGAGCAACGACTCTTGGCTGCGGTGAAACGTGCGTGCTCATTCACCAAGCCGCCGAACGCCGATACAAAAGTATCCGGTGAAAACGATCGAGAAAGTCAAACCGCAGCCGACGGGGTCGACGATGAGTGAGACCGTCGCGCCCGCGGTCGGCAACGAACTGTTCGTCCACAACATGCGTCTGCTTTGGCGCCTGGACTCCGACCTCGCGCTGCGCATCGACGCCGTAGCCGACGATGAGCGATTCGAGCTCGAACCAACTCGCTCTGGAGCGTGGACGGCGCGTGCGAAGTCGCCGGACGGAGCGTCAACATACCTGCACAGCCGGCACGACCCGTTCGCCGAGGCGAAGCGCTGGGCCGATGCGATCGACATCGAGGACAAGTTTTGCATCGTCGTCGGCGGGTTCGGACTGGGGTATCACATTCGCGCGCTGTTCGATCGATTACGCGGAGACGCCTTCATTGTCTGCACCGAGCCCTCCATCGCGCTGATCGCCACAGCCCTAAGCTGCGTCGACCTGACGGAAGTGCTGGCCTCCAAACGTTTCGTCATTTTGACCGACACGGATAAATCGCGCCTCCACGCGCAACTTCAGCCCCATAGCACACTCATCATGTTGGGCGCCCAATTCGCTCGGCACGCGCCCTCCGTCCGCCTCAACGAGCGGGCTCACGCCGCCATCCACGGAAGCATCACCGAATTCGTCACGTTTTCCCGAATGACCCTGCTGACCCTCATCGGCAACGCTCGAATCACCTGCAAGAACATATCGAGGAACCTGGCGAGTTACGTCACGACGCCCCCGCTGGACATCCTGCGCGACCGTTTTCGCGGTAACCCGGGCGTGGTCATCTCCGCAGGACCGTCACTCTCGAAAAACATCGATCAACTCGCCGCGCTGAAAGGCCACGCCGTTCTCTGTGCGGTGCAAACAGCCCTACGTCCGCTCATGAAGCGCGGCGTCGTGCCGGACTTTGTCACAAGTCTCGACTTTCACGAGATGTCTCGGAAATTTTTCGAGGATGTCGGGGATCTCAGCGCGACGCATCTCGTGGCGGAGCCCAAAGCGACCTGGCACGTCATCGACAACTATCCCGGACCGGTATCGCTATTGGACAACACCTGGGCTCGCCTCGTCATCGGAGACGAGCTCGGTGCGCGCGGCGGACTGACGGCCGGGGCGACCGTATCTCATCTCGCATTCTACCTGGCGGTCTACATGGGTTGCGATCCGATCATCTTCGTGGGACAAGACTTGGCCTTCACGGGCCACGTGTTCTACGTTCCCGGCGTCGAGATCCATCGCTCGTGGCGTGGCGAAATCAACCGTTTCAACTCGATGGAGCAAAAAGAGTGGGACCGCATCGCCCGCAACCGCTCCATCTTACGCCGCGTTCACGGCGCGGACGGAACGAACCTCTTTACCGACGAACTGCTCTTTACTTATCTTGAGCAGTTCGAGAAGGACATCGCCGCCGTCCCCTGCCAGGTGATCAATGCAACCGAGGGCGGCGCTCGCATTCGCGGTACCACAGCCATGACCCTGGCCGACGCGACCGATCGATTTTGTCAAAAAGCGGTCGATCCGACCCGTTTCGCCTACCGCGACTCCATACGCGCTCACGACGAAACAATGCTGGAGCCCACGCGCAAGCAGTTGCAGAACCGCATCGCGGAGCTCGACGGTGTTGTCCATCTTTGCGAGGAGATGCTTGGACTGCTCGAAGAACTAAAGGGCTTGATCGACGATCCCGACCGGTTCAACAAACGGCTCATCCGGGTGGACGAGTTGCGAACGAAAGTGCACCGCGAGGCGCGGGCGTACCAGATCGTCAACGCCGCCACGCAGATCAGCGAGTTTCGGCGTTTCTCTGCCGATCGCCGGATCGAGGCAGCCGGCGCCGACAGCGCCGATCGGGCCAAACGACAGATCGCGCGCGACATTGAGTTCATGACCGGAGTCGCTGACGGAGCGCGCGACGTCAAACCCATGCTCATCGAGGCGCTCGCCCGAGTGGAAAACCCACCGTGGAAATCCAAGGGGGCTGCGCCGCCGGCATGAAGACCATCGCCACGGTCCAGGTCGATTTGGAGCGAACCTTCCTCGGAACGCGGAGTCGTCTCACCGACGAACTCCGCGGCGCAGCGATCCTGCGTCGCACCGTTGAGCGACTGCGATGCGTCGAGGGCCTCCAAGCGATCTACGTGCTCAGTCCAGCCGACCAATGCACGCGATGCGAACGCCTTTTGGAGGGCACCGCGGCCGTCATTCGCGGCTACGATGCCCCACCGCCTAACTGGGCGTCGCTGGTTCAGACCGCCCGAAAGTGGTCACTGGACGGCTGGCGCGGCGGGATCGGCGGCACAACGTCGTTCGACGAATTCACCGACTGTCGCCTGATCGCCGGCCTGCTCGACACCGCCCACGCCGACGTAGTCCTCAGCGTTCCGCCGGCCGCTCCGCTGTTCGATGCGGGTCTGGCTCAAAAGATGATCGAAAGCCGCAAGGTCAACGAAGACGAGGCGCGGCTGATCTTCACGCAAGCACCACCAGGTGTCGCGGGCGTTCTTTTGGATGCGAAGTTGATCCGTGAACTCGCGGAAAGAAGCGTTCCCATCGGAGCGGCCTTCAGCTACAAACCCGACGCGCCGCGCAAGGATCTTATCTTTGAGTCCTGCTGCGTGGATATCCCCACGCCGTTACGCTTCGGCGTCGGCCGACTCATCGCGGACACGCGGCGTTCGACCGAGCGAATCAGCGACTTGCTCGACGACCATCAAGCGCCTAGCCTCGAAGAAATCGGCGAGTGGCTGATTCGGCGCGACGACACACACGTCGAAGCGCTGCCGCGTGAGGTTGAGATCGAACTCACGACCGACGACCCTTATCCCGGTGCGCTACTACGCCCGCACGTCGACGGCGCGGAGGCTCGCGGGCCCATCGACATCAAACTCGTCGGCAAACTCTTCGACGAACTCATCCAATACGACGACACGCTGGTCGTCCTGGGCGGATTCGGTGATCCTTTGCTTCACCCCCGCCTGCTGCAGATTCTTGAGATGCTTCGCCCCACGGATCCCGGCGCCGATCGCGTCTACGGGTTGGCGATTCGAACGTCGGCGGCTACGCTTACGGAAGAGACCTGCGAGGCCCTTGTGCGCCACCGCGTCGACGTCTTAAACCCCATGCTCGACGCGTGGACACCCGCCCTTTACACACAACTGCAGTGCCCAACCGGTAACGGCGGGGCCGACTTGGATCGCGTGCTTGCGATGCTGGATAAACTGTCCACGTTCCGGAAAAAGGAAACTTCCGTCGCACCCATCGTCGTGCCGCAGATGTGCAAAGCGCGTGAAAACGTACACGAGCTGGACGAGTTTTACGACGGCTGGCTACAGCGGTCGGGAACGGTGAACGTTGTCGGATATAGCCACTACAGCAAGCAGCAGCCCCAGCGCGGGGTCATCAACATGGCACCTTCGTCCCGAACGCCGTGTCGGCGCATTCGTACGCGCTGCACGATTCTGGCTGACGGTTCGGTCGCGTTGTGCGACCAGGACTACCGCGGTAGTCGTGTCGTGGGCGATTTGAAACAAGAGTCGCTCGGCGCTATCTGGAACTCGTCGAAACTTCGCGCGGTGCGTAGCGCGCACCAAGCGGGCCAATTCGACGTGAACCCGCTCTGTGCCAACTGTGACGAGTGGCACCGGCCTTAGCCTGCCGATAGCGGGAGCGTGCCAGAAAAGTAGGGGGGGGGTAGCAAAAAAAAGAAGAGCGGCGGCACAGACCCGGTCGGGGTAGTCAAGCTCGTCTGCACCGCCACCCCATTAACACTCTTACATGCTCGTCGCGTTCTTCCTATAAGTAGTTTCCCCAACACCCGGGTGTTTTTTTGTATCCACCCGCCGGCAGTTCAAATCCCAAGGCGATCGTGGTATGATCCGCCTGCGGGATGGACGCTGGCAGACGCTCCGCAAGAGCGCCTGCTCGTCCTCCCCGACGATCGTTGACGGCCAGGTCCCATGCAGTGGGCGGCTCAGGCAACGGGTCAGGCTGGAAACAGTGCAGCCCACCTGATCCCTCCAGGTGCCGTGGATCGCCTGGCCGTCAACGACCGCCGGGGAAGAAAACGCAAATTGCCTATTTTGACACTGCGGCATAGACTTAAACCCTCCGTTAGCATCGGAGAGGGCACCCCGGGCGGAAGCAGAAGGTGGCATGGCCTATCGCGTCTTAGCACGAACCTACCGCAGCAAGACATTCGACGAGGTGGTCGGGCAGGAGACCGTTGCCACCACGCTGAAGAACGCCATCACCTCGGGGCGGGTCCACCACGGATACCTCTTCACCGGCACCCGCGGCGTTGGAAAGACGTCCATGGCACGCATCCTCGCCAAGGCACTGAACTGCCTTGCGCACGAGCAAGCGACACCTACGCCATGCGGCGAGTGTGACTCTTGCATTGCGGTTGCGGAAGGCGAGGACATCGACGTGGTGGAAATCGACGCCGCCAGCAACACCGGCGTTGACAACATCCGCGAGTTGCGCAGCAACGCCACGCTAAGGCCGGCGCGAGCGCGGTTTAAGATTTACATCATCGACGAAGTTCACATGTTGAGTACCGGCGCCTTCAACGCTCTGCTCAAGACGCTCGAAGAACCACCTCCACACGTGAAATTCATTTTGGCGACCACGGAAGCGCAAAAAGTGCCGGCGACGATCCAAAGTCGCTGTCAGCGATTCGAGTTTCGCGCCATCGATACGTCTGCGATTGCGAAACATCTCGGAAAAATCGCCGAATCTGAAAAAATCCAGACCGACGAGGGCGTACTTCGGCGGATCGCTCGATTGGCCAACGGATCCATGCGCGATGCACTCTCGCTTCTGGACATGCTGATAGCATACGATCCGCAACACCTTACCCGCGAAGTTGTCGACGCGGTCCTTCCACCGCCCCACGACGAGCTCTCCTCCAGCATCATGGAATGCGTGGCGGGTGGCGACGCCGGCGGGGCTTTGCGAGCACTCGACGCAGCCTTGCAATCAGGTCGAACAGTCGATCGCTTTTGCGACCATTTGATCGAGCACGTTCGGACGCTGATGCTTCTCCGCGTATGCGGGGCGGATACGGATCTTGTGGACGTGACGGACCAGGCCAGGACGGCACTGCTCGCCCAGGCGGAGAAGTTCGACGGTCCCACGTACGTATATATGATTGCGCTGCTCGAAGAGCTTCGGCGCAATGCGAAGTTCAGTGGCGCCGCGCGGGCGCTGGCGGACGCGGCCGTTGTCCGCCTGGCGATGAGCGAGCAGTTCACCGACATCAACGCCCTGATCAAGCGGCTCGAATCCTCTGAACCCGGGGGCGGCAGCAAGGCCCCACCTTCCGCAACGCCGGACGCGACGGCAAAAAAAAAAGAGGGTAGGGTGACGGTGATCGCCGAGCGCGAGATTCCCAGTGCTACGGTCTCCGATGTGAAGCCGATGCCCGTCGCCACCGCGTCCGGCGCCGCGTCGAAGCTTTCGCAGGCCGATTGTAAACGCGCAGAGCGTGACCCCTTTGTCGAGCGAGTGAGGGAGGTTGTCGACGGCACGCTGCTGAAAGTTCGTGTGGCGAGCCCGACGGAGAGAATCGAACCGTCGAAGGACCGCGCCAATCGAACACAAGATACTAGCGAAGACATAAGGAACGAGGAGTAAACTTACATGTTGGGTGGATTGGGAAACCTCGCCGGATTGATGAAATCGGCCAAGGAGATGCAGGACAACCTCAAGAAGCTCCAGGACGAGATGGCCAAGCGCCGATTTGAAGGCGTCGCGGGCGGCGACGCGGTCCGTGCAACCGTCGACGGCAAGGGAACGCTGGTCGACATCCGGATCGATCCGAAGGCTCTCTCCGACGTCGAGCTCCTCGAAGATTTGATCAAGGCCGCCATTGGTGCAGCCACGACGAAATCCCAGGATCAAATGAAACAGGAAATGAACTCACTGGCGGGCGGTTTGGACCTGGGTCAACTGTCGAAGATGCTCGGCGGTGACTGATGCGACACCCTGTGTGACAAACCGAGCCGCGACCGTCAGGGAGCGCTTTTCGTCCACGAAACGGGACCGCTTCCTCACGGGAGCTTCGCTCTACGAAGGAGCGGCTCTGAAAGAGGCTTCTCAAACACGCCCATCGGTATGGGGGTCCAATGAACACCGAACCGATTGAATCACTCGCACGACTCAAGGAGCAGTTCCGAAAGCTCCCTGGGATCGGCGCGCGAAGCGCTGAGCGCCTCGCTTTCCACGTCCTGCGCGAACCGCGCGACTTTGCGGCGGCTCTGTCAGCCGCCATACTCGACGTGAAGGACAAAGTCATCCACTGCAAGACCTGCTTCAACCTAACCGAGGCGAATCCTTGCGCGATCTGCAGCAACACGCGCCGGGATCATAGCGAAATCTGGGTGGTCGAGCAGCCCAAGGATCTGATTGTACTCGAAGCCACCGGCTTGGTTCACGGCGTCTACCACGTCCTCATGGGACACATCGCCCCGCTGGACGGCATCGACCCGGAACACCTTACCATCGACGCACTGTTGCAGCGTGTCCGCGAAGGGTCGATCCGCGAGGTTATCCTGGCGCTCAACCCCACGCTTGAGGGTGACGGAACTGCTCTGCACATTCAAAGCCTGCTCGCGGACCTCGACGTCAGCGTGACACGTCCGGCACGCGGGTTGGCCGTCGGATCCCAGATCGAGTACGCCAGCCTAAGCATGCTGGAATCTGCGATTCGCGGACGTACGCCCATTTAACCGCTCTGCGGAGCGATAACTCGGTCGACGTGGTGAACCTTTCGTTCTGGTTGGTATAATGAACTGACACGGGTTCCGGTGGAATCCGTGAGGCACGGCTCGGTGCCGCAATCGGGCGGCGCTCCGATAACCGTGTCGTCGTTGCGGCGAGGCTCGCCGGGGTGAACGAACCCGATGTCTCAGTTTCTATCACAATCGCTCGGACAGCAGATGCGGATGGAGCAGCGGCTCACACCGCGCTTGATCCAGTCGATGGCCGTGCTTCAAAAACCCGTCGCCGACCTTGAAACCTACATCGAAGACGCGCTGGAAGCCAACGCCGCACTCGAAGTCGCTGAACCCGAGGCGGTGGAACGCGATTCGGACGAGGCGCCCGACGACTCGCCCCGTTCCAAGAGCGAGGAGACCGAGGCCGCCGGGTTTGAAAGGCTCGAACGATTCTCCCGTGAGCAAGGTCTCGACTGGATGGATCGGCCTTTCAGAAAGACACCGCGCACGTCGTCCAGCGGAGAGATCGACGCCAAGATGGGCGCGATGGCCAACACCGAAGGACGGGAAATCGGGCTTAACGAGTACCTTATCAATCAGTGGACACTCTCCGACGTTTCAAACGACCTCCGCGACGCGGGCGAAGCGATCATCAACAAACTGGACCCGGACGGGTACCTACGCATCCCGCTGGAGGAAGTCGGTCAAAGCCTGCGCTCGGTGATTGCGCCGGAGGTGCTTCAGGAGGCCCTTCGACGCGTTCAGCAGCTCGATCCGATTGGCGTCGGATCGCGCGACACGGTGGAGTGTTTGCTGCTCCAGCTCGACGCCTTGCCCGGCGACAATCAAATCGAGCGAGCTCTCGTCGAGAAGCACCTGAACGACATAACGCACAACCGACTGCCGGCCGTTGCGAAAGCCACCGGGTACTCGATCGGTGAGATCAATGAAGCCATCAAAGCGATGCGCTCGACGCTCCACCTTCATCCCGGCTACCTCGTGGGCAACCGGTCGGTCCCATCCATTCGCCCGGACGTTGTCATCGAGTACGCTGACACCGGCGCCGGTCTGTCGGTGCGACTCGCACGGGGTAACGCACCACAACTCCGCGTGAGCACGGAAGTCGCCGCCCTCGCCAAGTCGAAGACCAACGGAAAAGAGGCGCGCGACTTCGCCCGCAAGCACGTCGAGGAGGCGACCGCTCTTATCGACGCCGTGAACTTCCGACACACGCGGCTACTGGAAGTAACGCAAGCGATCGCCGAAAAACAGAGCGAGTTCTTCGACGTCGGTCCGCCGGGTCTAAAGGTGTACAAAATGAGCGACCTGGCGATAGAGCTCGAGTGTGATCCCTCGACGATCAGTCGCACAGTGGCCCATAAATACGTTCAAACGCCGCGCGGCATCTTGCCACTTCGATACTTTTTTACGGGAGGCACGGAGACAGAGGGCGGTGAGACGGTCGGGTGGGATCACGTCAAAACGCGCGTCCGCGCTCTAATCGACTCCGAGGATCGAAAGAAGCCGCTGAACGACGATCAGATCGCCGCCTTGCTCACGAAGGAAGGAATCGACATCTCCCGGCGCACCGTTGCGAAGTATCGCCAGCAAATGAGCATCGCCGCCGCCAGGCAGCGCAAGGAGTTTTGAGCGACGCTCGCTTGACACCCGCCCATCAGCCACCGGCTTGAATCCACGCGACATCAATCCTATAAAGATGCATGAGAAGGGGCGTGACGAACCGAGCCGCGACTATGAGGGAGCAGTTTTCAACCGTGAACCCTAACCGCTTCCTCACGAGCGCGGCTCGGATAGAGGCTCCGCAAGAACGCTCCAAGATTGACACAATGCTACGCATCGGCCCGCTCCAACTCGACATTCCCTTCGTACAAGCCGCCCTGAGCGGCTACAGTGATCTCGCCATGCGCCGCACGGCGCGCCGACACGGAGCCCCGTACACGCTCAACGAAGTGATGCTCGACAAGTTTATCCTTCAGCCGGGCAAGAAGCGCCGAGAGGCGTTAGAAGTATCGCCCGACGATCATCCCGTCGGCGGACAGTTAATGGGTTCAGACCCGGACGTTTTCGGCCCGGCTGCCTTCGAGCTCGCCCAGGCCGGCTACGACGTGATCGACATCAACTTTGGCTGCCCGGTCAAGAAAGTGCTGGGGCGCTGTCGGGGCGGGTTTCTTCTGTCGCAGCCCGACGTCGCCCTGGACATCATCCGTCGCGTACACGACGCGGTCGGTGCGACCCACCCCGTCACGGTGAAGATGCGCCGCGGGATGGACGACGGCCGCGAATCGCGCCGCCACTTCTTTGAGATTCTCGATGGCGCCTTCGACCTCGGCGTCGCTGCTGTCACGGTACACGGGCGAACGGTCCGCCAGCGCTACGTCGGACCAAGCCAGTGGAAGTTCCTGGCCGAAGTCAAACGGCACGTCGGCGAGAAAGTGATTCTCGGCAGCGGCGATCTCTTTAGCGCCCAAGCCTGCATGGAAATGATCCAACGGACCGGCGTCGACGGCGTTACGATCGCCCGCGGATGCATCGGAAATCCGTGGATTTTTGAGGAATGCAGAGCCCTATGGCGCGGAGAGGAGTTGCCGCCGCCTCCGTCGATCCAGCGACAGCGCGACGCGATTGCTAGTCACTGGTGCGACAGCCTTGAGATCTACGGCCACAAGCACGCGGGCAGGGTCATGCGAAAGTTCGGGATCAAGTACGCGGAACATCATCCGTGTGCAAGCGAGGTGCGAGCGGCCTTCATCGCGGTGAACAACTGGGCGGAGTTCGAGAACGTGCTCGAGCTATGGTACAACCCCGAGCGCGATTGGCCTGAAGTTCGCCGGCGCGAAGGTCACGGCGATCTCATCGCCGCCGGCGCCACCGCGGAACCGCTGCGTGTGGACGCTCCGTGATCTACCGCCTTCTCTTTGAACAGCCGATTCTGCTTACTGTTGTCTGCGTCGCCGTTCTGTTCTTGACGATCTGCGTGTGGTCGCGGTGGCGAACGCGTCGGGCGGCGTGGTGCGTCTGGCTCGCGCTGGCGGCCGCCCCGATCCTGCTACTCATCTCGATCACCGTCGTCACACCTGCGGAGACGATCATCGCCCTCTGCCGGCAACTAGCGCGCGACGTTGATGACGGCAACGTGCCCGCGATCGCCGCGAAGATCGCGGAGGATTTTCAAGCGGAAGGGCTCGACAAGGAGCGGTTCGTCCAACGACTGGAACAAGCGCTGACCCACAGCCGGGTCGATCACCCTCGCCTCAGCGATTTCGACATTCAGGTCGGAAACGCCGCCGCCGTTGCGACGTTCCGCGCCGTCTGCCGAATCCGAACGCGCGTCGCGACGATCAGAGCCCTGCCGACGCGTTGGCGGCTCAACTTTCGCCTCAGCCAAGAAACTTGGCGCATCACCCGCATCGAAGCCCTGCCGACGCCGCCGCTCAACGTCCGACGTCTAGGCGATTGGCTACGCTAACGCCGCGGACGCCCTCAGACGCTCCAGAGCCCGATCTACACCGCAAGCCGCCTCCAACTGTAAGAACCCGTCAAAACACCGAGGGATGACACCCGTCGGGCGCATATCCCATGTAGAAGACGCGAACAAAAGCGCGGAGGAACCCGAGAGTGGATGCAGCCGGCGTTGTGGCTCCTGTGGAGTCGGTGACAACTTTGCAGTTTCACGATGACCCCCGAGAGCGTCTGCGCAGGGTGTTTCACGCCGCGTCGGACGCCCTGTACCGCTTCATACTGGTGCGTGTAGGTGGTGATGGCCACGCCGCTGACGACGTGATCCAGCAGACGTGTTACGAGGCGGCCCGACACCGACGAATGCCCGACGACGACGAGCGATGCCAAGCGTGGATGTTCGGCATCGCCCGGAACCTCGTCAAAAAGCATTGGCGTGAGCTTGGCAAGCGTGACACTGAGATTCCACTGCACAACGCGGAAAGCTCTGCCGCACTGGCCGTCGCGATGGAGTCGGAAACGCTTCCGGCCCAAGCTTGGGCGAGTTCGGAAAACGTCACCCAACTGATGCTGGCGATCACGGCGCTCCCTCCGGCTGACCAAAAGCTCGTCTTCGCCTTCTACTTCGACGGGCGGTCTCAAGCCCAGATCGCCGGGGAGGAAAATGTGTCGCCAAAGAGTGTCGAGGCTCGCCTCTACCGAATTCGCACTCGCCTGCGGACTTCGCTCCGCGCTGAAGAGAGAAAGGACTTACGATGAGTATCAACGACCCCAACGATCAGCAGTTCGATCAAAATCTCAAAGCCTTCGCCGAGCGGTCAGTCGCTCCTGCAGCGCCGTCCTCCCAAGTGCGTTCGCGCTGCGTCGAAACCCTCAGCGGTCACGCGGGCTCAGGACCGGCGCGACGTCGTGCATTGAAAAGACCCGCGCTGCTTTCGGGCGTTGGACTCGCTGCCGCGATCGCGATCGTCGCCGGGCTGCTCTTTTTTTCCGACGGCGCGCCAACCGTACGTGCAGCCGTAGTGCTGGAGAAACTCTCAAAGCAGGTGGCCGGTGATGACTTGATCGAGGTCACGCTGGACGCCGTGAAGGCCGACGGCGTCAACGTCAACGGTCGGCTTCAGATCGCCACGAAGGCCATTGCGGGGGACATCAACGTCAAAATCGCCGACGGCGACGGTCCCATCGAGGTCGACGTATCGCTGGCGATTTCCGAAAGCGGCGGTTGGATTTTGATTCGCAGCCTGCATATCCCCGACCCACAGGCGCAGGCGATGATCGACATGTTTTTGCCCAGCGGCACGGAAACCTTGCTGATACTCCCGCCCGAGATCGTCAAGGAGGCTATTCAAAGCGGGCTCGGCCGCGACTTGGCGGAAGTTCGCGGCCTCGTCTCCGGCCAGGTCGTCGCACTGCTCAAAGAAATCCTGAAGTCCAACGACGATGTCGGCGCTGTGATTGAAGATCAAGCCGACGGCACGGTCAAGCTGACACTGAAGATCGAAAATGCTGAGTCGTTCCGCAACTTGCTGGCCATCGCCGCAAAATCGTTTCCGAATAAGTTTGACGAAAAAGATCTCGTCCAGATCGACGATGAAGACGTCGAGGACTTGATCGGCGCTACGCTGAGCGTCGTGTACGACCCCGACAAGGAAGTCGTTCGCTCCTTCTCGATCGCTAACCTCGGCGACGTTGAAGGTACGATCACGATAGCGCTCACGGGCGGTCAGATCGACCCGGCGC
>JADFRO010000038.1 GCA_022561255.1 Planctomycetota bacterium
CCGCCCTTCCATCCTGATGCCCTACCCGTATCATAGGGATCAGCATCAGATGGCCAACGCTCGATGCCTTGAGCGAGCGTCGGCGGCGCAGATTGTGCCGGATCGGAAAGATGCGAAACACAACGGACCGGCGCTGGTGCGGGCGCTTCAACCGTTGATGACCCACGACAGCGAGCGCGAGGCGATGGCGGTCGCGGCGCGTGCCCTAGGGCGTTCCAACGCAGCCATGGCGATCGCCGAACGGATCCTTCGTTTGGCAGGTCGTGGTGGCTGTGCGGTGCCACGCGAATCGGTGGAGACTGTTACCGAGCGTACCCGATAATCACTGTGGCGGTGTCTTCGGCGGATTTTTCGACGAGGGCGCCGGCACCAACGCTCGCGAATCCAATTAACCCCGTGCACGGTAGAGGGATCGTCATGCACGCCGACGTAGACGGAGCTACTCGCGACCAGTCACCGGTGACGCGGTTTACCAACATCGACGGTCGATGTGTTCACCTCATCGGCATTGGCGGAAGCGGGATGAGCGGGGCGGCGGCGCTGCTTTGCGCGCTGGGCGCGAAGGTTTCCGGCTCTGACCTGAAACCGTTCGACGGACTTGGATCGCTCGTGGCTCGCGGCGTTCGCATCTCGATAGGCCATCGCGCGTCACAACTGGATCACAACGTCGACGTTGTCGTCGCCAGTGCAGCCGTTGGTGAATCCAATCCTGAGCTTTCCGAGGCGCGGCGGCGCGGTGTTCCCGTTGTAAAATATGCGGAGTTACTCGGCGCGTTGATGGGTTTGCGCGAAGGCGTGGCCATCGCCGGAACACACGGCAAGAGTACTACGTCGGGCATGTGCGTTCATCTCTTTCGAGAGGCGGGACTTGCTCCGTCGTTTGTAATCGGCGCACGATCGGAGCAGTTGGGCGGGGGTAGCGGCGTAGGATCGGGTCCACACTTCATCGTCGAGGCGTGCGAGTATGACCGATCGTTCTTGCACATGCGCCCGCGACTGGCGGCGATCCTCAACCTTGAACGCGACCACCTGGACTGCTACTCGGACTTGGATGAGATCGTTACCGCTTTCGGGGACTTCGCGGAGCACGTGGATCCCCGTGGCGTTCTGGTGTGTAACGGTGACGATTCAAATGCGATGCGAGCGGCTCGCTCAGCGAAAGCGCCGGTGGAGACCTTCGGCTTTTCGGAAGGTGTCGATTGGCGCGGCGTCAACCTGCGGATCGAGGGCGGCCACTGGCGGTTTGACATCGTCCACGCTGATAAGATATTCCTCTCGAGCGGGTTATCGATTCCGGGTAAGTTCAATGTGCTGAACGGGTTGGCGGCGACTGCGCTGGCGTTTCATGCCGGGGCCCAGCCCTCGGTTATCGCGACTGCTTTGAATACTTACGCCGGTGTCGATCGCCGGTTAACGTGGCGCGGGGAGGGTCGCGGAGTCACCATTTTGGATGACTACGCCCATCACCCGACCGAGATTCGCGCGACGCTCGAAGCGGTTGCGTCGTGCTACGAGTCGCGGCGCACGTGGGTCGTGTTTCAGCCGCATCAATACGCCCGAACGCGCCATTTTATGCAGCAGTTTGCCGAGTCGTTCGACGGTATTGAGGAGGTTATCGTCGCGGAGGTGTATGGGGCTCGCGAGAGCGATGATTCGGCTGACACCGTCGGTTCGGAAGAGTTGGTGTCGCGTATCCGCCGCCACGGCGGGCAGGCGCGATACGTCGCACGGCTAGAGGCTGTCGCGGATTATCTGGCGGATCAGCTTAAGGAAGGGGATCTCGTCCTCACGATGGGGGCGGGCGACGTTTGGAAAGTAGCGGATGACCTGGTGGAACGATTTTGCGGACCAGATGCAGTGCGACGTTCCGTTGAGCCGGTGGACGTGGTACCGGCTGGGGGGACGAGCGAGGTATCTGTTTCGACCGCGTGATGCGGAGCAGTTGGCGCTGCTGACCGTTCGCGCGCGACATGAGAATCTTCCGGTTAAGGTTCTCGGTTGTGGTGCGAACGTGTTGGTGAGTGACGACGGTTTCGACGGCGTGGTCGTGCGCCTGGATGGACCTGCGTTCCGGCGCGTCGAGCATCAGGAGGGACGAGTCTGCGCGGGCGCAGGCGTCGACCTTATGCCGTTTTCGCGCGACTGTAGCGAACGCGGACTTTCGGGACTCGAGTTCATGGCCGGGATTCCCGCGTCGATCGGCGGCGCGATTCGGATGAACGCCGGCGGACCGCAGGGTGAATTCGGCGATGTCGTTTGCGAGGTCAAGGTGCTTACCCCGGACGGAGCGATCGAAGACTGGCCCAAGCAGCGTCTCGGATTCGGTTACCGGAAAAGCGAGATCGGGGATGCGATTGTGCTTTCGGCCACGCTCGAACTTGTTGAGGCTGATCCGCAGCGCGTGACGAAGGTCTACGAGGACTTCTTCGAGCAGAAGCGGTCGTCTCAGCCGATGGGTCAGCAGAGTGCCGGCTGTGTGTTCAAGAATCCTCCAGGGCAGTCAGCCGGCGCGCTGATCGACAGGGCCGGACTGAAAGGAACGCGGTGCGGCGAGGCATACGTATCGCCGCAACACGCTAACTTCATCGTGGCCGACCCCGGTGCGACGGCGTCGGACGTTCTTGGTCTGATCGACAAAGTACGCGACCGCGTTCGAGACGTATTCGACGTTGAACTCGACGTCGAGATCGACATCTGGCGACCGCAACGGAAGGCGAGTCTGGTCTAAGTGACTTCGGTAAGTAGCAAAGCTGGGGCGTTGCAGGTCTCTGCCGAGCGTGCCCATGCGGATACGCGTGGTCGACGTGAAGTAGTTCCGCTGGACATCACCATCCTTGCGGGCGGACCGGGCGTGGAGCGCGAAGTCAGTTTGCAAAGTGGTCGCGCCGTGTATGACGCGCTGTTGCGGCTTGGCCATCGTGCGATGCTGTGTGACATTCGTCCTGACGATCACTCGGCGCTGGAACGTCAAGCGGACTTCGTTTTCATCGCACTGCACGGAGAGTTCGGCGAAGACGGGACGGTGCAGGGCTTGCTCGACCATCGCGGGCTTGCGTACAGCGGTTGCGGAGCGGCCGCGTCGCGATTGGCGATGAACAAGGTCGACACCAAGCGTCGACTGCAGCAAGCCGGGCTGGATACGCCCGCGTATGAAGTTGTCCACGGCGACAACGTGGAAGCGGTCGCAGCGAACTTCAAGCTGCCGGCCATCATCAAGCCGGTCGCGTTGGGTAGCAGTGTGGACATGACGATCGTTCGTTCGGAGGGAGATTTGCGTCGGGCGCTCGCTGACGTTGTGGAGCGATACGGCGAGGCCCTGGTCGAGCGGTACGTGGACGGCGTTGAGTTGACGGTCGGGATCCTCGGCGATGAGGCGATGCCCGTCTGCGAGATTCAAACGAATCGGGAGTTCTACGACTACCAGGCTAAATACGTCGACGACGATACGCGGTACTTGTTTGACATCGAACTGCCGGCGGATCTTCTACGGAGTGTGCAAGATCAAAGCGTGGTAGCGCATCGCGCCTTAGGTTGTGACGTGCTGTCTCGGGTGGATTGGATGGTGGATCGTGCGACGCTGACGCCGTTTGTGTTGGAGGTGAACACGATTCCGGGCTTTACCAGCCACTCACTGGTTCCCAAGGCGGCGGAGCGCATGGGGCTGACGTTTGAGGATTTGTGCCAACGTATTATCGAGCTGTCGCTCGACAAGACGAACTGATCGAGGACTTTCATCGTGCGAAGAAAAACGAATCGGCGAAAGCGACGCTCATCGCGAATCGCGGCGCTGCTTGGTTCCATTCCCATCGGGCGCATCCTGATCGTAGTGGTCGCGGGACTCTCCGTTGTCGGCGTTGCGATCGGTGGTTCGTACGCTCTTGGGCGACTGAATGCACACGTGGACGGTCTGGTTCTCTCCGATAAGCCCGAGGCGACGGTGTTGTTTGTCGACATGCCTCCGCTGCTGCGAGACCTGGCGCTTCACGATCTGAACACGAGTCTAAGCGATTTGACCCGGCGTCCCTGGACGGATGATACGCTCTGCCGGCAGATGGCCGGTCGGCTTGAGTCGGTCGGTTGGTTGGCCAAGGTCCATTTCGTGCGACGAACCGCGGAGGGCGTTTTTGAGATTAGCGGGAAGTATCGCCTCCCCGTAGCCCTGGTTCAGCAGGACAGTAGCTTTTTTCTCGTTGATGGTACGAGCGTTCGCCTCCCCGGAACGTACGCGTACCACCCGGCGTGGAAGATCGTTCAGGGGGTCGTTGCACCTCCGCCGGGCGCAGGTGAGCTGTGGGAAGCGGAGGATCTTCGCGCGGGTCTTGACGTTCTTTCGGCGATCCAAGATGAGCCGTTCGGAGAGCAGATCACGGGGGTCTTGGTGGACAACTTCGCCGGGCGGCGTGACGCGCGGTCCGTTCACATTGAGCTGGCGACGGATCGATCGGGCGGACGGATTCGTTGGGGGTCCGCTCCGGGCAAGGAGGTCGAGGAAAACCTCCTGCACGAGAAGATCGCGCTGCTTCGGGGCAACTACGGGGTCACCGGCCGGGCAGATGCGACCCATGCGGTAATCGATATTTCCACGTTTCCAGACCGCTATACGATTCCCGGATAACGTCGGCAGACTTTCGTAGCGGACGTGGGAGGGCGCACCACGTGCTGAGAGTAGACAAAATAATACGAGGCGGCGCCCGAATGGGGTGGTAGAATAGGTGAGGGCATACGAGAGATTTAGCCATGACTGAAGTCGCAACCGTCCTCGATACGCTCCGCAAGCTCTATCTGCTGCACGCGCCGACGGAGATGCTTAGCAGCGGCACGTGGGTCGGTGTCATCTTTCTCGTGGCCGGCGTAGGTCTGAGTGTCCTGGGGGCGAAGTTCGCCCGATTCGGGATGACCAGCGCGTTTGTCGTTGCGGGTGGTCTCGGTGGTCTGGCGTTCGCTCGGCAGATCGGTTTCCCGCCGATCGTGTGCGTTCTGATCGGCGCGTTCCTGGTCGGCATCATCGCGTTTCAGACGTTTCGTCTTTGGGTCGGCGTCGGTGCGGCGATCGTTTTCTCGTCGATCGTGATGGGCACGTTTGGCTATCAGCGACTGGTTCCGCACGTCACGAGTTTTGAGCGCGATCGGGCGGCTGTGGTCGCTTCATCTGCGCAGGGCGATTCGGTCGCTTTTGCCCTCCCCACGCCCGCCGATCAGCAGGCCTATCTTGATCGTACGCCGAAGGAGTGGGCCCAGGGTTTTTGGACGTATTTAACGGAGCAGGACTACAACACCGCGCGACACAGTCAGGGACTGGCTGTTCTGGCACTTCTTACCGGACTGAGTATGGGGTTGCTTGCGGTCCGGTGGGCGCTGATTCTATCGACCTCGCTTTTGGGTACGTCTATGGTGACGACGGGGCTGGCGACGCTGCTGACTCAGTCCGTTCCCGATTCTTATCAGGCCTTCCAAAACAATCCGAAACTCGTGGGTATCGGTATTGGAGCCTTCCTGGCAACGTCCTTGGTCCTTCAGACCATGCTTTCGCGGAGAACGTCGTCGGACGAAGGCGGCGACAGGTCCACCTCGTAACGATAACGATATCGTAGTTTTCCATTGATCGGACGATCGGTGTTTGTGCGGTGAAGCGGGTGGTCCGTTTCGGTGGGACGTCTGCGCCGCCGCGCGAGTGGTCGTTCTGAGGATTTTGGATATGGCGCCGGGGTTCGATCCGGCGGTGTGGGTGAAGGGTTGCGGAGGCTGCAACGATGATTACCTCGGTCGAAGGGTGGATCGGGTTTCTTCGAGATTCGCATTTCATCGGCGGCATACCGCTGGTCGCCGCCGGTGTGGGGCTGATGTTGTTCGGCTGGCGGATGTGGAAAGCCTCGGTCGTGTTTGCCTTCGCAGTCATTGGGGCGCTCGCTGCGGCATATTTCGTTGAACCGGGTCCCAACCAATGGGTCTATGCCGTCGGTGGCGGTGCACTGTTGGCGCTGGCGAGCTTCTACCCCGTAAACTACGCCGTTGCTCTTCTTGGCGGGCTCCTGACAGCCGCGATCGCGCGTTATTATCTGATCGGAATGAACGTGGAAGGCACGTCGCTCTGGGTTGCGTCGGGCGTCGCTTTGACGATTGGTACCGCGTTCTCCGTGTTGAATCGCCGACACGTAGTGGTGGCTGTGACGGCGTTTCTCGGCGCGACGCTGCTGATTTCGGGATTGGCGGCGTGGGTCATGGAGATGCCGTCATTGTTCAACACGATTCGTTCGATGGCTTCCGGTAGCATCATCGTGGTACCCTTTCTACTCATCGTTCCGATGGTCATGAGCTGCTTCTATCAGGTGGGGGAGATGCATCGCCTGCAGGCGGAAGTGTAACGCCCTTCCGTTCCCACCGAAGTCAGACGCTCCTGCGGAGAGCGAAACTCCTGCGGAGAGCGAAGCTCCCGCGTGGGGATGGGCGCCTGCTCCCAACTCCCTTGGCAAGTCTTCAATCGCTGATACATTAGGCTCCGTTCTTCTGCGCTGGACGTGAGACGAGTGCCTCATGGGCGGCGTTTTCGGTGTCGTTGAGAATGCTATGAGCGAATCGCGGATCGGTGTTGACGTCGACGACTTTCGACTGGCTCCAAAGGTTGCGTTGCGTCGGGCGAGCGAACTGCGGTTTCGGTCGGTGGAAATGGCGACCGTTGCGGGAGACGTGTCGGCGTCGAATCTTTCTTCGAGCGGGCGACGCCACCTTGTGCGTTACGTCGAGGGCCTTGGACTTGCGTTCTCTTCTTTGGTCGCGGATTTCCCCGGCATTCGACTGACCGATCCGCGTACGGTGGATGAACGCGTCGCTGGGACGTTAGAGGTCATTGATCTGGCAGCGGACATGCGCGTGCCGGTGGTAACCGCCGGCGTGGGCGCTCTTACCCATCCCGAGACCGGTGAGCCATCGCCTCTGGCTATGGAAGCGTTGCGGCGCATCGGCGAGGCGGCGGATGCGCGCGGTGTTCTTTATGCGTTAAGGCCGTCCTACGATTCGGGCGACCGATTGGCGGACGTGCTCGGGGAGATCCGTTGTCCCTCGCTACGCGTTGGGTTGGATCCAGCCGCGTTGGTGATGAGCGGCGTTGACCCGGTTCGTGTGGCCGAGCGGCTGGCGGGCAACGTGTGTCTGTTTCATGCCCGCGACGCGTCCATCGGTGGAAGGGATCGCGGAGGGACGGAGACGCGCCTGGGCGAGGGTGACGTCGACTTTACAGGTGTGCTCGGCGTCTTGGAGGAGATGGATTTCTCCGGGGATTACATCCTGCGCCGTCGCGACTCGAATACGCCCGTCGAAGACATTCGTGCGGCAAAAGACGTGCTCGCTCGTCTCCTCGGAGACGTATGACTTTGCCACGCGGAGCCCCGTTACGCCTCCATTGACGTTCCCCGGCGCGGCAATCGCGCGTGGAGAAACCGCGCGGACTATTCCTGCGGAACGCAACTCTGCCCGCGGCTCGGGACGCAGAAACTTGCGAGGCTCTAGACCCCGGTGTCGCCGCTCGCCTTTCCGAAGCGTATGTAGAAAAGGATCGCACCGATGAGTCCTACGAGGCTGGCGGTGGTGAAGGCGAGCACGGGACCAAAGCCTGATTCGATACGCTGACCCAGAACCCACAATATCGCTCCGACCGGCGCCGCCCACATAACCGCGACGCTCCGAGCGCTCCAATACAAACCGATCGCTTGGGTCTTGACCTCCTGAGGAACCAGGTCGGTAATCATCGCCTTACGTGCGGGCTCGCCCAGTTCACGCAAGCCGCCCACGACGAACGCCAGCGCCAGGCCGATCGTACCCAGCGCGTGACCGAGGACTACGAGGCTGATCGGGAAGAGCGCAAAGAAGACGAAGGTCAGGCCGATGTAGGGCTTTTTCGCGAGACCCTCTTTGCTCGCCAGCGGGCCGATGACGAGGTAGCAGACCATGCTCGTTGCAGCCATGATGGATAGCAGAACGGACTGGTAGATGATCGTGGCTCTCTCATGCTCTTCTTGGATGATCGGGATACACATCAGGATGATGAACGGTTCGACCATGCCCTCGGACCAGCGGGCGAAGATGTCGGCGGCTAACAGGCGTTTGAGGTTCGGATGGAACGTGCGGAGAAGTTGGCGCGGTCGCTGGATCGTCATGTGGTCGTCGCGCGTGGCGGTCTTCATGAATTTGAATTGCACGGCGGCGGCACCGACCACGAAAAGGATTGCGACGGTCGCGTTGGCTCGAACGCCCTCCCCCTCTCCCAGCGACCAAAGGATCGGTGCGGCTAGGGCGTAGGCGCCGATGCGCGCGATTCGGCGGAGTATGTGTTGCAGGGAGAAGGCCATCGTGCGACGGTCGGGCGGCAATGCGTCGCCGACGATGGTGACGGTGGCGGGGCCGGCGATGCTGCTCCAGGAGAAGATAAAGGGGATGGCTACAAAGACCGCCAGCGTCGAATCCCAGGTTGCCAGCACCCCCAGGCCGATGATGGGAAGAAAGTTGAACAGCAACAGCGCGCGGCGGGCGTTGAAATAGCCCGAGATCGCTCCGCCGACGTAGTAGTTGATCGCTTCGAGGGCGTCGCGATAAAAACCGTATGCGCCGACGAGCAGGATGGCGATGGTTTCGCCGCTTCCCGTCCGCATGCGGAGATCCTTGAGATACTGCGGGATCAGCGGTGACCAGAGTTCGGTCGCGGCGGTCACGAGGAAGATCGTGCCCAGAAGCGAAAGCGTCGACGAGTTGAGGCCCAGCCAGTCCCGCCAGCTTCGCTTTCCGCAGGAGCTTCGTGATGAGGTGTCGGTCCGCGGATCGGGGGAATCGGACATGTCCCAGACCGTACGTTTGCCGGCGTTTCCGTGCAAGCGGGAGCATGCGGGCAGCGGGAGCGCTCGCGGTTCTTTGCCGATAGGGCCAACAGGTTGCATCGGGTTTGTTGGCCCGTATCATGCTACGCGATGTATAGAGTTCGACGTCGGGGAGCCGACAGCAAAGGGAACCTGCCATGAAACGCGCGAAAATCACGATCATCGGTGCGGGTAACGTCGGTGCGAGTTGCGCCTTCTGGGCGGTGACCAAGGAACTCGGTGACATCGTACTGCTGGACATCCCCGACTTCGCCGACAAGACCGCCGGCAAGGCGCTCGACCTCGCTCAGTGCGGTCCCGTCGATCGATTCGATTGCAAAATCACGGGCACCAGCGACTACGCTCACGCGGAGGGTAGCGACGTAGTAATCATTACGGCCGGCATCCCGCGCAAGCCGGGCATGAGCCGTGACGATCTGATTCAGACCAACGTCAAGATCGTCGGCTCCGTGTCGGAGCAGATCGCGCGGGTCGCGCCCCAGGCGGTCCTCATCGTCGTTTCCAACCCGCTCGACGCGATGGTCTATACCGCGTGGAGGAAAACGGACTTCCCGACGAACCGGGTCGTGGGTCAGGCTGGCTGCCTGGACATCGCCCGCTATCGAACGTTCATTGCGATGGAGCTGGGGTGTAGCGTTGAGGATATTAGCGCACTGCTTATGGGCGGCCACGGTGACGACATGGTGCCGCTGCCGAGTTACACCTCCGTCGGCGGCATTCCCGTGACACAGTTGATCCCGGCTGATCGACTCAGCGAAATCATCCACCGAGCCAAGGTCGGGGGAGGGGAGATCGTCAAACTTATGGGCACCAGCGCTTACTATGCTCCCGCAGCCGGTACCATTCAGATGGCCGAGGCGATCATTAAGGACAAGAAACGCATCCTGCCCTGCGCCGCCTTCTGCGACTCGGAGTACGGCGTCGGCGGATACTTCGTTGGCGTGCCGTGTGTTCTCGGCGCGGGCGGTGTGGAGAAGATTATCGAGGTTGAGCTCTCCGCCGACGAACGAAAGCTCTTCGATACCAGCGTTTCGCACGTCAAGGAGCTGGTCAAGGTGGCGGACGGCTTCTTGAGCTGAACGTCACGATCCATGGGAAACTGTCCTGGGGCGGTGATCGAGGAGCTTTCGCGTAGTATGTTCGGGGGTCGGTTTTGATTGTAAAATGTTGCGTCGGTTGTGGAGCCCGATTTCGCACGGGTGACGATGGCGTGTGTCGCGCCTGCGGGCGGGAGGTTACGCCGGCTGACGCCTTTCTCAAACAGCCCGGCTGGTGGTCGCTGCCGCAGATGCGGTATCCAGACGCCTACGTCTGGCTGGTTCTCGTCTCCGCGCTCGACATCATGCTGACGATGATCGTGCTCGTCGCCCTGGATGGGTTCGAGGTCAATCCGATCGCGGCCGACGTCATCGAGAGGCTGGGCTACACCTGGGCGATCGTGTTTAAGTTCGCCATCGTTGTCTTCGTCATCGTGATCTGCGAAGTGATCGGACGGCGGGATGATCGCGCGGGTCGCCGTCTCGCCCGTGCAGCCGTTGTCATCAACGCCCTACCCGTTATCTACACGTTCTTCCTACTCTTCCAAAACAGGCCGACACTTCCACCGGCTGCCTAGAAACCAAACGAATAGAATGGTACGCTGTTCGGAGTTCGACTTTTTTCTCCCCTCCTTACCAAGGAGGGGTCGGGGGAGGTCTTTGACGGATGCAACAGACCCCCCTGTAGTCCCCCCTTGGAAAGGGGGGACGAGTGCAGCTGTGGGTGCCCCGTCCTTGCGAAGCGAGGGTGGGGGACGGATGCGTTGTGCGTAGACGTTGAGTCTGCGATTTGGGTGTTGTGTCGGTCTCCAACCGGCGGTCTTGGGAGGATGTTGTGAAGGCGATTGCGGTTGTCGGTGCTGGAACGATGGGGGCGGGGATTGCCCAGCTCGCTGCCCAGTACGGATGTATTGTGCACCTGATAGACGTCAACGACGAAGTTCTGCGCCAGAGCATTTCCGCGATCAACAAACGTTTCGACCGGTCCGTGGAGAAGGGGCGGATGACGGCCAGCGAGCGCGACGACGCCGTCGCGCGAATCAAGCCGGCGAAGACTATCGAGAATCTCGCCGACGTCGGGCTGGCGATCGAGGCGGTCGTCGAGGACATCGACGTGAAACGCAAGGTGTTTACACAGTTGGCGCAGGCGACGCCGGCGACTGCGGTTCTGGCGACCAACACGTCGTCGCTTTCCGTGTCGAGAATCGCCGAAAGCGTTAGCGATCCGACCCGTGTCGTCGGCATGCATTTCTTCAACCCCGCACCGGTCATGGCGTTGGTCGAAGTTATCGCGGGAGAGAAGAGTTCGTCTGCAAGCGTCGACGCCGCTTACGAAGTGGCCAAGGCGTGGGGTAAGGTGCCGGTTCGCGCGAAGGACACGCCCGGTTTCATTGTGAATCGTGTGGCGCGCGGGTTTTATCTCGAAGCGCTGCGACTGCTGGGCGAGGGTGTGGCCGGCGTCGACGAGATCGATTTGGTCATGAAAACGCATGGCCGGTTTCGCATGGGCCCATTCGAGCTGATGGACCTCGTGGGGTTGGACGTAAACCTCGCCGTCAGTACGTCCGTTTGGGAGCAGATGGACCGGCACGCACGCTTTACGCCGCATGAGATTCAGCAAACTCTGGTCGCTGCCGGGCACCTTGGCCGAAAGACGGGCCGAGGGTTTTACAGTTACGACGGCGATCACGCGGTGCCCGCCTACACCGTCGAGCGCCGTAGTTTTTACCTTGACCCGAAGCTGCGCGACATCACGACGATCTTCGCGATGAAGGCCGGGGCGATTCTGGCGAACTCCACGGAGCAGCTCGTTTTCTGCCGCATTTTGGGTGCTGTTTTGAATGAGGCCGGCGCGGCGTACACCGAGGGCGTGGCCAGTGCGTCGGACATCGACACGGCCATGCAGAAGGGTACGAATTATCCAAAGGGTCCGCTCGCCTGGTCGGATGAAATCGGACATCGAAACGTTCGCGGTCTGCTGAAGTCTCTCGACGCCGACGCGGGTGATGGCCGTTACGTTCCGGCGCGACTGTTTGCGGACGCGGAGTGATCTCGGCGGCGCGAGCGTTCCATTGGTGCCTACGAACCCCTGGCTAAAGCATCTCACATTTCTGCGTTCCGAGCCGCTCCTGCGGCGAGCGACGCTCCCGTGAGGGAGCGGAAGCCGTTGCCGATCCGAACCGCGACCGTGAGGAATCGGAAGCGTCGCCGATCCGAGCCGCGACCGTGAGGGAGCGGACGATCGTGAATCACTGGTGAGGGCTGGGTCCGTCTCCCTCACCGTTGCGGTTCTCTTTAGCCCCACCTACCGAACGACGTGTAACGGAGCCCTAGTGATACCCCACAACTTTGACGTGCGGGGGCGATTTGATTAAGACGGGGGCTATGATTACGACACTTTCGATCGCGATCCTTGCTGCCGCATTCGCCGTTTCCCCCGAATCCAAGTCTGGTGCGAAGTCGAAGAAGTCGGACGCCGTGTCGAAATGGATCGAGCACGTTGACAGCGGGCCGGCGGACCAGCGCCCGCCCAACTGGGCGCACGTTAAGGCCTTGATGATGCGACGTCCTCCCGCCGTCGGAGAGGACGCGCCCGACTTCACGCTCAAGACACGGGGTGAAGACCGCGACGTTACGCTCTCGCAGTTCGAAGGCAAGAAACCCGTCGTACTCATCTTCGGCAGCTATACGTGACCGCCGTTTCGGCGCCAGTCTGGCGCCATCGAGAAGCTGTACAAAACGTACCAGGACCGGGCGGAGTTTCTCTTCGTCTACATCCGCGAGGCCCATCCATCCGACGAGTGGCAGCTCAAATCCAACGAGCGTGACGGCGTCGTCTTCGCACAGCCCACCGCTTTGTCCGCGCGGCGCTTGGTCGCCCATCGTTGTAGCACGTCGCTGAAGCTTTCGATGCCTTGTGTAGTGGACTCGATGGACAACGCCGTCGACAAGGCCTACGCCGCTTGGCCGGAACGGCTGTTCGTCGTCGGTGTCGACGGCAAGATCGCCTACGCCGGTGGCCAGGGACCGTTCGAGTTCAAAACCGAGGAGCTTCGTCAGTGGCTTGACAAAAACCTCAAGACGTCGGATTGAGCTTCGGCCCCAGTTGAGTTGCGCTTCGAACGCCGCGATGATTGGGCCACTTTGAAAAGTGCCGAGTGCTCCATCACACGTCGTTCAACGGGGACTGAGTCAACAAGAACCGCGAATGTGACGGAGCGGAGTCTACGCAATTCACACACTGCCTGCGGCAAGCCACATCGCTCTTGCGAGCGGGGTGAGTTACCGCTTGAGCTTCTTGCAGACCAATGGATCGGTGATGGGGTATCCGGGAACGAGGAAGGCGTCGTCTCGTTGCGTCGGCGTTTCCATGCCCCGGTATTTGCGAAGCGTTCCCATCAGCCAGAGATTGTCGCGCCGCGCGCCGTAGTAGGGCGTTCGCGTGTATTCAACCGTGCCATCGAGCGATAGAACGGTCTGTCCCCGTCCGCGATGGGCCGGCGAGTTGGCTGTTTCCGCATCCACCGACGGGTTGAATTTGGCACCCACGAACAAAGGGTTGTGGTCACTGAGATAGGCAATGGCAGACGGTGGTCGAAGGTTGGGCTTCGGCGACGCTAAGTTGAGCGAGTCGTAACTGACGTTCCGCGACACGCGAAAATCCCGTAG
>JADFRO010000039.1 GCA_022561255.1 Planctomycetota bacterium
GTTACGGCCCCAGAGTTCCTTCGTGATTTCTTCGACAACGTGCGAAAAAGGCCCGTGGCCGATATCGTGCCAAAGGCCGTAGGCGGCGATGAGTCGTGTGTCGTATTCGGAAATAAAACCACGATGGAACCAGCGTTGCGCAAGATCGGAAGAGCGCTTAAATGAGCCGAAGCTATGCTGTTTGCGCGTGTGCGATGCCGCGGGGAACAGCAGGCTTGTTACGCCAAGCTGGTATTTAAACCCGAGCGCCTGAAACTCCGGCACATCAATCATTGGTAGATACTCGGTAATATCAATGATTCCCCAGAGCGGGTCGTAGATTGTTTTTGAGTTTTCTATCGGTTTCGCCATAGTGACGTCGTGTGGCCTCAGTATAGCAGTTTCCTTTTTTTGAAGCTTCTCGCAATGCTTGCACGCGAGAGGTTGGCGACAGTAGAAACATTCCATTGGGTCGCTGCGAAAGTGCCCTTCGTAGCGAGTTATGCCTGGAATTGTCTCTAATGCGCTTAGATAAGCCGACTGTCGGACCCGACGCGCATGAATCTGAGAAGCACGTTGGGGGGATTCCCCGCCAGCAGGACCCGGTATTCTGGCCGTACAGAATTTGACCTCCGCAACGTTACAATTGGGCAACAATCGTTCCACAAGCGCGCGAAGGTTGAGTCATGCGAATCGCCGCAAACCGGCATTTTTGAGACCGTAGTACAGGTTGTACCCGTCTATGTAGGCAATTGCTGTTTTTTTCATCACGAACTCGCTTGACGCCGTCGAAAAACAAGCTACCCTATATTTGGTCTACCACCCTGGGGATAGCCTTCCCTAGGTTCAGCGCCCCTTACGGGGCGCTTTGTTTTTTTCGCTATCAGCCGGTCAATCGCCCGGACCGAATCCGCAACGCCCGCCAAGCTAACCCGTTGCCCTGATCTTGGATCTTGGTCCCCCCCAGCCGACGGCCCGGCTTCTGGCGGGGACAGCAACTAATCTGAGCATCCGAAACCTCCATAGCGTGATCGTCAAGGCTGAACCGACCGAACCGAGCGGCGAATAGCCTTCAAGCCTTTGACGCAGCGTGACCAAACTCAAATTAGGACAGTACCACGACCCGGCACCGGGGGGATCGGCCCCGATGCATCCTAGTCCGATCGATCCTTGGGCGCCTCGGATGGCTTCACTTCCAGGTTTTTGGGGCTGATTCCCGCAAGACGAGCGGCATCGGGCAAACCACACACGAAAGGAAGGGTGCTGGGTACGAGGGCTCCACCCGACATGATGACGCTGATGGCGTCCTCCATGCTCCAGTCCAGCTCGATTACGTCCGAGCGGCGTAAGACGAAGACGTATCCGGTCGTGGGGTTCGGGGTCGTGGCTAAAAAGCAGGTGCAAAGCTCCTCGCCGGTGCGATCATCCTTAGTGAGGGCGGTGATGAAACCGATCGAGCGGACCTCCATGCTGGGATAGGGGATCAGTGCAACGCGCTGGAAATCCCGCCCCCCGTCGCCCGTAAAAGCCTCCAGAATCTGTTTCGACGCCTTGTAGACCGTTTTGACGAGCGGAAGACGATTCACCAGCAGTTCAACGCCCTTAACAAGCCGCTTGCCGATGATGTTGGCCGTGAACAGCCCGACGAGATAGAGGAACAGGATCGTCAGCAGGACGGAGAAGATCGAGATCCCCCATTGGACGTTCCCAGGGAGAATCTCCAGCCCGCGCTCGGCCAGGTCCGGCGCCGTGACGCCCCATGTTTCGAGGAACCGTTCACCCCACACGCTTTGCAGGTAGCTCTCAACGACCCACAGCGACGTGTCGCGCATCACCTCGAATACGAACTTGACGAGCAAGAAGGCGATCCAAAGCGGCAGGACGAAGATGAGACCCGCAGTGATTCTGGCGCGCAGAAACCGCCGCAGCGTAACGCGGAAGGGACTCACCTTTGGCTTGGCTTGTTCTTCGACGATCGGAAGGCTCCCTCGTTGGTCGCGGTTATTGAGCGCAGCGGGCAGGCCGCGCAGTCCTCGTGGGATACAACTTACGCATAGCGGCGGTTGCGGCAAGGGTCGGGTTTGCCGGGAGGCGTTGCGAACCCCGGGAGGTCTCGCCGGCATCGCCGGTTTTCAGCCGCCGATTTGGAACATCGCCCGGCGCTCGGTCGAGACGCCCTGCTCAAGGCGATGGCCGGTGGGCTTCCGCCTGACGGCTTCGAGGAGGATTTTCGACACAGCCTCCTCACCGCCGCCGTTGAGTAGGGCCCTGCGGACGTCGAGCTCGTCGTCGTTGAGAAGGCAAAGGTGGAATTTCCCGTCGGCGGTCAGTCGCATTCGGCTACAGCTCCCACAGTACGGCTCGCTGACCGGTGAGATGAAACCGACCACGCCGCGAGCGCCTTCCAACCGGTAGTTCCGAGCCTCGTCGGACGGGCTTGTGGGTGGTAACTCGCTCAGCGGCCCCAGCTCTACCTCGATGCGGGCCTTGGTCTCTGGGGTGGGGACATATTGGGCGAGTGATAGACGGGCGCATTCGCCGCCGCCTAGAGGCATCAACTCGATAAACCGGACGTACCAATCGCGTTCGATCGTCAATCGAGCGAGGGCAACGACGTCGACCTCGTTGAAATCTCGCACGACGACGGCGTTGAGTTTGATCGGCGCGAACCCCGCCCGCTCAGCGGCTTCGATGCCCGCCCAGATTTGCTCGAAGGTTCCGAAACGCATCACGCGTTTGAGATTCTGCGGGTCGAGGGTGTCGAGGTGAATGTTGATGCGAGACAACCCAGCCTCACGGAGCGGGACTGCCTGCTCGGGCAACAGGATCGCGTTGGTCGTCATGCCCAGATCGTCGATGCCGTCGACGCGACTGATCCGCTCGACGATATCGAGGAGATCGGACCGGAGCAGCGGCTCACCGCCCGTTAACCTGATCTTGTTAAAGCCGAGCTTGGCGGCGGCGCGGACCACGGTCTCGATCTGGTCGGCTGTCAGCAGGTCGCCGCTGGGAACGAAGCTAAGCCCGCGAAGCGGCATGCAGTAAACGCAACGCAGGTTGCAGTGGTCGATGACCGAGATCCGGAGGTAGTTGATCGGTCGTCCAAAGCTATCGTGGGGCATAGCCAAGCTCTTTTGGGGCTTCTTGTGACGCGACGTCTCACGTCGGTATACGCATTATACGGGCGAAAGCCTGGCGAGTCTGCGGGCGTTGTTCTAAGATTTGTCGAATCGACCCCGACGAGCTTCCCGGAGTGGCTGCGGATGGTGTGAACATGAAGTTGGCCTACAGTTCCAACGCCTATCGAAGGTGTACGATTCACGAAGCGATCGCTCGGACGGCGGCGTGCGGGTATCGCGGAATCGAGCTGATGGCTGACATGCCCCATGCCTGGCCGGCAACGACGTCGGACGACGAGCTCGACCGGATTCGCGAAAGTCTCGCGCGCGGTGAGCTTTCGATCTCCAACATCAACGCGTTCATGATGAACGCCGTGCAGGATTTCTGGCACCCCTCGTGGGTCGAGTCGGACGACGCCTATCGTCGTCAGCGCGTGCAACACACCATCGACGCTCTTCGCATGGCTCGAAAGTTGGGTGCGACCCGAATCACAACGGAGCCGGGCGGACCTGTAGAAGAAGGGATGTCTCGCGAACGGGCGATGGACCTGTTCGTGGACGGGCTGACCGAGGCGCTTCGATGCGCCGAAGAAGAAGACGTTTGGCTCCTGGTCGAGCCGGAGCCCGACCTGTTGATCGAGAGCGCCGATCAGTTTCTTGAACTGGCCCAGCGCGTTGACTCACCGCGCTTCGGATTGAATTTTGACGTCGGTCATTTCTATTGTGTAGGCGATCCACTACCCGAAACGGTCGCTCGGCTCAAGCATCTGACGCAGCACTATCACTTCGAGGACATCGCCGACACGCGTGTACATGAGCATCTGATCCCCGGGCACGGTGCGATCGACTTTGAGGCCGTCCTTAGTGCCATTCGTGAGACGAGGTACGACGGATGGCTAACGGTCGAGCTTTATCCCTACCTTGATGATCCTGACGCCGCAGGCCGCGAGGCTCTGGATTATCTAGGCCGGTTGTTATCCCCGTGAGGGGGCGTGTGCGAGCGTATGGTGAGCTGGTACGCGTTGCGAATCTCTTCACAGCCGCAGCGGACCCGGTAGCGGGTTGGCTCTACGTCGGCGGCGGATTTGACGATTGTCGTCGGCTTCTTCTCCTTGGTTCGGCATCGATGCTACTTTACGCTGGCGGGGTAGCGCTAAACGACGTATGCGACGTCGATCGCGATGCGAAAGAGCGGCCGGAGCGACCGATTCCGTCGGGTCGAATCGGTAAGCGTGAGGCTGCGAGCGTGAGCGTGGCTCTGCTGGTAACCGGCGTGGTCGTCGCCGGTATCGTCGGCTATCGCGCGGCGGGCGTAGCGGCTGCCCTCGCGCTTTCGATCGTTGCGTACGACCTTGTGTTGAAGAGGACTCCGGCGGCGCCGTGGATGATGGGCTTGTGTCGCGGGCTGAACCTGATGATGGGAATGCAGGCGGTTGCTCCTGACGTTTCGGCGCAGGCGCTGATTCCGGTGGCGTGCATGGGTTTCTATGTGACGTCCGTGACCTTCTTTGCACGCCGGGAGGCTGATGTTACGAGTCGGCAGCGCGTTCTGCTCGGCACGGTCGGTGCCTGCGTAGCCGTTGCGGGGCTTGGCAGCCTGCGGCTGATCGATTCGGCGACCACGAACCACAGTTTCCTTTTCGGTACGGCGCTCCTAACGGCGGTTGTTGCGATGATCGGCGTCGGCGCGATTCGTGAACCTTCTCCGCGCAAAGTGCAGTCGGCGATTCGCTGGTTCGTCCTGTTGATTGTCGTGCTGGATGCGTGTGTTGCATGGGCGGGCGCGGGCTGGGAAGCGGGTCTGATCGTTGCGAGTCTCTTGCTACCGGCGATGCTGTTTGCTCGTGCGTTTCGCGTGACGTAGCTCGCGACGCTCTTTCGGTTTCCGTTGATTGGGTATAGGCTAGTCGAGCATGGATGATTCGGATCATAACCTGCTCGAACAGGCGGCTGCGGGGATCGGATCGTATCTCACGGCCGAGCGCGACGCCGGTCGATTGGGTGGCGCTTACTACGACGCCGCGGTGGCCAAGACCGTTCCCAACCTCAAAAAATGGCTCACGGCCTCAGTGCTGGACCAAATATCACCGAACTTGCGCGGCGGTCTGCGTGAGGCGATCAGAGCCCAGCGATGGGAGGCGCTGACCAATGCCTTCTCACGCGACGTGAGCTTCGGAACGGGCGGCATCCGCGAAAAAATGGGGGCGCGGCGCGACGAAGTGCTGCGACTCAAGTCCGAGGGGATCGGCGCTGGGATCATCAAAGGGCCCAACACGATCAACGACGTCATCTTGCTGTTGACATCAGCCGGTGTCGCGCGGTTCGGGATGGCCCGCGTGCCGGCGCTGGAAAGAGTCGTGATCGGTTTTGACAGTCGGGTTCGCGGTGCGGACTTCGCACGACTCATCGCGTCTCTTTTTCTTGCGTATGACTACATCGTCTATCTGTTCGATGAGGCGTGCATGTATCCCAGTGTGACGTTCGGCGTGCCGACGCTTCGTGCCGACATCGGGGTGTTCATATCGGCCAGCCACAACGACTTTCGCTACAACGGCTACAAGTTGTCGTGTGGGAACGGTTCACAGTTCGACCCGGCTGAGCGCAACAACCTGTACGAAAACTACATCAAGACGACGCGGTTCGAGGACATCCGAACCCTGCCGCTGGACCGAGCAGCCGAAGACAAATTGTGGTTTCTCGGCGGGGTCAAGGCTGCGACCCGGCGCGTTGTCGAGTCGGGTCCGCATAAAGGGTTACCGTTGGCTGATCCCTTGCCCGGCGCAGTGTACGCGGGTCGGGAGGATCGCATAATAGATCTTCACACGATGCACTTCGAGCACGTCAAGCAGTTTCTGCTTCGGCGGGAGATGATTACAAAGGCGAAGCGTCCGCTTTCGATCGGCTTCTCGGCGTTCAACGGATCGGGCCGAAAAGCGGTCCCGCGATTGCTCAACGAGGTGGGATTCGCGGACGTCAAGCGCATCATGAAGCTCGATCCGCTGGACGGCATGTTCCCCGCGTTTTGCAGCGATCCGGGTAAGGAGCAGCAGCCCGATCCCGGTGATTGGCGTGCAGCCGATGTGGCGGTCGCCGCCTTTAAGGAGGAGTATCCCGACGCGTGGGACGCGGTTGATTTGATCATCGGAACCGATCCCGATGCGGATCGCTGCGGTGTGATCGTCAAGGTTCCACGGCATCAGCGGACGGCCTACCGCCATCGTGGTACGAACGAGGAGCAAGACTGGACGCTTCTTTCCGCTGACGAAGCTTGGACGCTTATTTTGTGGTACCGCTTTCAGTATGAGCTCGAAACTTATGGGGCGATTCGCGACGTCGACAAGAAGTTTATCGTGCTCTCGCACACGACGACCGATCTGCTGGTGCGGCTGGCGCGAAAGTTTGAACTTGGCGTACTTACGACGTGGGTCGGATTCGCCCAGCTTGCGGCTGGTACCCGAGCCATTTGGGAGTTGCACGCCGGGCGCAATACGGAGGGGTTGACGGAGGGTGGAAAACTTCCCGTCTACGATGAGGGGCGACGGCACGCGGACGACACCGTCTGCAATCGAACGATTCACTCGTGGGAGGCGATGGACGATCGGCGCCGATGTATCAACGTGGCTGCTCTGGAGCAGAGCAACGGGTTTACGTTGCTGGGTGGTCCGCCGCCGGACGACCGGTCGCTGGGCGAGGGCGGTCACGTTCGCGATAAGGACGGAACGTTCGCGGCTGTGCTGGTCGCAGAGCTTGCCCAACACGCCAAGGAGTCCGGGGTCAATCTGATCGACTTGCTCGACGAGAAGATTTACCTCGATCCCGACATCGGGCTCTACGTCACGCACTACGAACCCGACCCGCTCGACGGAGAATACGAGGGGCTCGCCGGTTACACGAAGAAGCGCGGCATCTTGCAGCGCGGGGATGAGTTGTTCGAGAATTGGGCGGCGTCAAGCGCCGCCCTCGGCGGCTTGCCGATCAAGGCAGCCACCGTCTATCGAACCGGAAAATACGACGCGATCAACTATCCCGGTTTTCCCGACGAGGGGTATCGGTTTTATTTTGACACGGACCGCCGGTCGCATCTTACGATTAGGCCATCGGGCACGAGCAACGCACTACGGTTTCACGTTCAACTGTTCGGCGGACATCCATCGCGAGACGAACTAATCGACAAGAAGGCTGAGCTTCGCGATACAGCCACGCGCATCGTCGACGACGTTAAGCGGCGGCTCGGCGCGGTCGACTGACAGGTATCATGCGAGACCTCGAAGGCGTTATCGTCGCGTTCGATCTGGACAACACGCTTTTGGACCCCTCCGGCGTAGCGTATCACGCGACCGTCGCGAAGTTTCTTGACCGCGTCGATCTGGGTCTTACCGCGGACGAGGCTGCGACTGCCTATGACGCGATGCGCACGTTGGGTCCGGCCCTTGCGCTGCTGGGTTTGGGAAACCCGTTGCACGAGCGGGGTCATCCCCACGGATTGGCGACGCTGTGCATCCTGTCGGCTAAGAACTCGAAGCTGAAGGCGGAACTGGGCGTCGACGATGAGGCTGCCCGCGAGCTGCGTATCCTATTGATTGAACTGAACTCGCTGGACCGGGCTGTGCGTCGAGGATCGATGGAGGTTCGACTGCAGGCGGAGATCGCCCTGCAGGCGTTGTCGCGGACTGGCGATCGAGCGGACCGCGCGCGTACGCTCGTGCGAACGGTGTCTGAGTATCCCGTCATCGTCGACTGGGCTTGCAGTTACGCGGACATCGAAAGCGGCCAGCATGTCATCGATCCAAGACCTCTTGTGCAGCGGGTCGCTGAGCGCGGTGGTACGCCCGTCGTAATCTCCGACGGCTTGTGGGACGTGCAGCGCAAGAAACTCGAACGGCTGGGGCTCGTGGATTTCTTCGGCGAACGCGTCTTGCTTACGGAGACAGCCGCCGCTGTGCCGGAGTGTGAGCCGTTCATCTCCGCATTCGATCGCATGCTCAACGCGTCCGGTTCCAATGCGGAGCAAGCGTTGGCGCTTGCGTGGCGATATCGATGTCTTCTTTACGCTTGGGGTGCGAAGTCACCCGCTTTTTTCGCACGATGTTTGCACGCACTTCACGCCGGTGGGGATGCCCCGGCTGAGGCGCTTCGTTCCGTCGTCGTTTCCGAGCCCGACGCGTGGGTTCAGAGGCCGCTTCGATTTGTGATGGTCGGCGATCGATACGACCGCGACATCGCGCCGGTGATGGATCTACTCGGAGACGACGTTGGCGTCACAGTTCATCTGCGCGCGGGGAAGTACGCAGATCTTCATGAGCGGCGCACCGAGTTTGAGAGTCGGGGCCCGCGTCGCGTGGTTGGCGATTGGGAGTCGCTGAGTCGGCTGCTGGGTGAGGAGTTGCGGGCGGATCAGATTCGACCCATCGTCGTTCCGCCTCCGATCGTACCGAACAAGTGGATGATGCCCGATCTTCTCGAACGCGGAGCGGCGAGTCATCTAACAGCCATGCGCACCATGGCTGAGGCGATCGCACGGACGAGCGGTAAGTGCGTGGAAGCTCGGCACTGTGCAGGATAGGACTTGCGATGGGGCGGTTGCGGCGCTTCTTAGGTTACTTTCTCATCGTCGAGGCGGACCGATTACGCGGACTGGGGCCTGCGAGGCGACTTGACGTTCCATGCCGTCGCGTTCGGTACGGTCGAGTATGCGCCGACCTGCTTTTGGGTTGTGTACGGCTGAGAACTCGCCGACGAGGAGAACCGTGCGGTTCGATCCCCATCCGGCCAGCGCGGAGTAGCTCTGCTGTCTTACCGTCAAGCGGAAGCGCCCGCGCAGCACGCGCTGCCCGTAGTCCCAAACGGCGACGATGCCGCCGAGCGAGGCGGAGCGCAGATGGGTTAAGCCCGCGTCGAAACGGTGGCGAACGGTCCGGCGCGTGACACGAAAATTCCGAGTGGAACCGGCGGGCGGCTCTTCGACGACGAGTGACAGCACCGATTCTTTCGCGAACTTGGAGCCCAACAGCGACCAGCGATAGTTTCGCATAGCAATGCACAGGTGGCCGTTGTCGTTGACCCAGTAGTAACATTGGTCGGGGTCGATGCGCACTATGAGCGGCGCGGTCATGCTGATCTTCTTTTGGTTAAGCGGAATGATGTGCAGCGTCGCACCGCCCGTACATCCCGATCCGAGCAATGCGAACAGCAAGAGCAGCGCAATTAGGGCATTGCCCGCACTTGAATCTCCGGTCTGCCGATCTTCGAATGACAGTGGACCTGGAGAGTTCGCGCGGGCTAAAGCCCGCGGCTCGGAACGCAGAAACCGAAAGCGACCCAGCAAAGGCGCGCATGCATAGGATTGCGATCCCCACCGGCGCTGTCGCCATATCTGAATCTGCCCGACCGTCGATGTCACAGAGGAAACTGCTGGCAAAGGGATCGAACTTCACCGGCGGCTGATTCGATGGCGCTGGCCTCGCCCTCGGCGCGAAGGATGCGGTCGATCAGGTCGGCCACAACCGTCATCTGAGCCTCTTTCAGTCCGCGCGTCGTCAGTGCGGGCGTGCCGATGCGCAGACCGCTTGTTTGCGTGGGCTTCCGCTCGTCGAAGGGAATCATGTTTTTGTTCACGATAATTCCCGCTTCGCCGAGCCAATTTTCCGCTTGCTGTCCGGTCACTTGCGGATACGCCGGGCGAAGATCGAGCAGCATGAGGTGAGTCTCCGTGCCGCCGGAGACAAGGCGGTTGCCCTTGGCGACCAAACCCTCAGCCAGCGCTTTGGCGTTGGTAAGAATCTGTTGCTGATAGCTCTTAAAATCGGGGGCGAGCGCCTCTTGGAATGCGACGGCCTTCGCGGCGACGCAGTGCATCAATGGTCCGCCCTGTGTCCCCGGGAAAATGCGTGAGTCGATCTTTTTGGCGAACTCTTCCTTACACATGATCAGTCCGCCGCGTGGTCCGCGAAGGGTCTTGTGCGTGGTCGACGTCACGAAAGCAGCCGTTGGAACCGGGCTGGGATGAAGTCCAACGGCGACCATGCCGGCGATGTGGGCGATGTCGGCCATGTGCAACGCGCCGACGCCGTCGGCGATCTCGGAGAAGGTGTCGAAGTCGATCGTGCGCGGATAAGCGGACGCGCCGGAGAGAATCAACTTGGGTTTGTGCTCCTTGGCGAGTCGCCGGATCTCGGAAAAGTCGAATTGCTCCGTTTCGCGGTCGACGCCGTAGTTGACGATGTTGTACAGCAACCCGCTCATGTTGACCTTTAGGCCGTGGGACAGGTGGCCGCCGTGTGCGAGATCGAGCGAAAGAATCGTATCGCCCGGCTTGAGCACGGCGAGGTAAACCGCCGCGTTGGCCTGGCTACCGGAGTGCGGCTGTACGTTGACGTGGTCGCAGCCGAAAAGTTTCTTCGCGCGCTGCCGCGCGAGTTCTTCGACGGTGTCCATGTGTTCGCACCCGCCGTAGTAGCGCCTCCCCGGATATCCCTCCGCGTATTTGTTGGTGAAGACCGAGCCGAGCGCCTGCAGCACCGCGCCGGACACATGGTTTTCGGAGGCAATCAGTTCGAGCGTTTCTTGTTGCCGTCGAACCTCAGCCTGCATCGCCGGCAGGATTTCCGGATCGGTGATGGCGATCTTGTCGAAGGTCGATTCCGTGGCGGTAGTCATAGACAGTTCCTCAGTTTCATCCGGTCGGCGCCCGTCGTGTCCCCAATCGGCGCACGCCAACGTATCGCCGCCGGCGCTGAATTGCAATCGGACCCGGCGCCCCGGCGTATCGCCTGCGACACTTGCGGACGTCTCGACGGATGGAGATACTGAGCGGTCGAAAGGGAGTCTCTCATGTCACTGAACGATTTTTTGGAGAAAATGCGCGAGGCGTCGTGGGGCAAGTGGCCTGGCAAAAACCGCGCGATCGTCGAGCGCGCCAGCGCCGACCTAGCCAGCTCGGGAATTCTCGACCGAATCCTGAAGGTCGGTGACACCGCACCGGACTTCACCCTGAAAGACGCCGAGGGCATCGATGTGAATCTTCAAGAGCTGCTCGCCGGCGAACCACAACAGCCGTCCACCGGTGGACCACAACCGCCGCTGGTCGGCGGATCCGTTGTCATTGCCTTTTATCGCGGACGTTGGTGACGATATTGCAACGCCGAGCTCTCGGCGCTCCAGCAGGTGCTGGAGGAAATCCAAAGTCTCGGCGCGCATTTGATCGCGATATCGCCGCAGGTCGCCAAGGAATCGCAGGTCACCGCCGAGAATAACGGGCTTACGTTTCACCTGCTGAGCGATTTGGGAAACAAAGTGGCTCGGTCGTTTGGCCTGGTGTTCCAACTGCCGTCGGACCTGCGCGAGATTTATCTGAGCCTGGGAATTGATCTTTCGGTCAGCAACGGTGACGACAGTTTCGAGCTGCCGATACCGGCCACTTACGTCATCGATCGTGGCCGTGTCATCCGCGCAGTGCGTGCGGATGCGGACTACGTCAAGCGCATGGAGCCGAGCGATATTGTCACGGCGTTGAAATCCATCTCGGCAGATGTGGCGTAGCATGCTGCAAGCGTGAGGTTAGTAATCCCATGAAAGGCTGTCTCCCGCCGGAGTTAGTTAGTAGGGCGGGCTATTGCCCGCCGCGCATGCTGATTCTGTGCAAAAGGCGGGCAGTAGCCCGCCCTACTTGTCTTGTGGAAAAGGCGGGCAATAGTCCGCCCTACCTACTCAACGTCGTTCCTACCGACGTGTCTATCCGACCACTCGCTTGGACGTGCCCGCAACGCGACGTTATCATCCCCCGACCGGGGTCGGGAAGTTAGTAGGGCGGGCTATTGCCCGCCGCGCATGCTGATTCTGCGCAAAAGGCGGGCAGTAGCCCGCCCTACTTGTCTCCGCAGGAGCGGCTCTGAAAAAGGCTTCTCAAACACGCTCTTAGGGAGTTAGATATTCAATGTCGAGCAACGGTAAGGTCGAAAAAGTCATCATCATTGGTTCCGGTCCGGCAGGTTGGACGGCTGCGCTCTACGCTGCCAGGGCGAACCTGTCGCCGCTGGTCTTCGCCGGTCGCCCCAAGACGGTGCCCACAACCATTCTACCCGGCGGTCAGTTGATGATGACCACGGAGGTCGAAAACTACCCCGGATTTCCCGAGGGCGTGACCGGCCCCAAGTTGATGTCCTACTTCGAGCAGCAGGCGATGCGGTTCGATACACGCATCGTCACCGACAAGGGCATGACGCCGGACGTATCGAATGCCGACGATGGCCACAGCTATTCCTACCACGACTGCAAGCGCGTCGACCTGTCGAAGCGTCCGTTTCTGGTCGTCGGAGAGGATGACACGGAGTATCACGCCCATTCGGTCATCATCGCCACGGGTGCGACGGCGAACTGGCTTGGTTTGGACAACGAGAAGCGGCTCGCGATGTCCGGAGGCGGTGTGAGTGCGTGCGCGGTTTGCGACGGAGCGCTACCGGTTTTTCGTGACAAAGTGCTCGGCGTGGTCGGCGGCGGGGACTCAGCCGTTGAGGAGGCGTCGTATCTGACCAAGTTCGCGTCGAAGGTGGTGATGATCCACCGGCGCGATCAGCTTCGTGCGTCGAAGATCATGGCCCAGCGCGCCAAGGACAATCCCAAGATCGAGTTCGCGTGGAACAAGACCGTTTCGGACGTGTTGGGCGACGACATGATCACCGGCGTAACGCTCAAGGACACCAAGACCGGCGAGCAGTCGACGATGGAGCTTGGCGGACTGTTCATGGCCATCGGCCACACGCCGGCGACGGAGTTTCTCGAAGGACAGCTACAGCTCGACGAGAAGAAGTACATCAAGCTGGCCGATCCGTATCGCTCGACGACGAGTGTTGAAGGTGTTTTCGGCGCGGGCGATTGTGTGGACAGTGTCTACCGTCAAGCGGTCACCGCTGCGGGCATGGGGTGCAAAGCCGCCATCGACGCGGAACGCTGGTTGGCGGATCAAGGGGTGGAGTAGCATGCTCATCGAGCGTCAGTGATGAAGGCGAATGCCGATCTTGACCACATCGTTAAGATCAACACGCATATCCGTGATTTCTGGGCTTATGCCTGGGAATGGGCCCCGCGCGACGCAGCGTTGCTGCTCTCGAAGTCGCGGCTCGACTTACAAGTATCACTGTCGCATGCTCTTGAGCTGTGGCTTGAGCCTTGCGCGGAAGAGCAGCGCGACGGCAGGTTGATTCTTGCTTGGGCGAACCTAGGGAGTCTTATCGAAGGTACGCTCCAGTGGTTTCTCAGCGTGTACGAGGGCGACTATAGCGGCACGCCCGTGAAGACCTGGAAAGGGAAGGAGCTCGACATTGACGGACTCCAGTTGGCACAGCTTCGTCGTTTCTTCGACAAGCATGTCTGGACGTCAGACGACCTGCACTGGAGTTCCTGGATCGAGCATGTAGGCCGTCGCCGGAACGCTATCCACGCGTTTCGCGATCGGGATCTGG
>JADFRO010000361.1 GCA_022561255.1 Planctomycetota bacterium
CAGCCAGGCTGGGCGATCGCCGGGTGTAGCCTTGCAGCCATTCGTCAAACGCCGCGTAGGCCAGGTAGATCGTGGCCCAGCCGATCAATCCGGGAAATGACGGCTTGCAACCGGGAGCCGAATACCACCGGCCTCCCAGGATGGTTAGGACGGCGTAGAGCCCGAAATGAACGACCTTGTCGGTGAATCGCGGAGCGGTCAGTCCGGGAACCGTTGGAACATGCGTTGCGACGAAGATCAGAACCCAATAACTCAACCACAGCAGCAACCGCCGCCGGGTGCGGCGATGTCCGTGGGAATCGTCAAGCGGAGGCCGCGGCGGCATCAGACCTTGCGGATTCGGGAGTGTCGGCTGTGCCAGCCGCTTCGACTGCGCTGGCCACCTTGGGTTCCCTGAGCGCCTCGGTTGCCCTGGAAGCTTTGCGCGCGTGGGACGCCTGAGCGACGCTTGGAACCTCGACTGCGTCGGTCTTTGTCTTAGGACGTGCCTTCGCTTCGGTGGCGTCGCGCGTGGGTGCTGTAGGCGACGACACGGGTGTGATGATTATATCCTCAAGTATCTCCGTGGCGAGTCGCGTGTAATCCACGGCTCCGTTACTCTTGGGTGCGTAATCGAAAACGGTTTGTCCGAAGCTGCAAGACTCTGCCAGTTTGATGTTGCGACGTATCGACGTCTTGCAGATCCGCGCGTTCGCCCAAGCATTTGAGGTTCCCCGGCTGGACTCGAGGAAGTTTTGCAAATCTTCGACAACTTCACCGGCGAGGCGCGTTGCGGATTCGTGCATGCACAGCGCAATGCCGGTGACCGTCAGGTTTGGGTTGATACGCTGACGTACGAGCGTGACGGTTTCGAGAAGCTTGCTTAACCCCTGCAAACCGAAAAAGTGCGCCTGCAGTGGGATCAGCACTTCCTCAGCCGCGACCAGGGCATTGATCGTCAATATGCCCAGCGACGGCGGGCAGTCGATCAACATCACGTCGTAGCTGCCCTCAAACAGGTCGAGAGCTTCGCGCAGAAGCACTTCACGTCCCGTAACGCTGACGAGTTCCGTTTCGACTCCGGCGAGATCGACGTCCGCGGGGACGAGCGTGACGTTTTCTCGCACGGAGAGTGCCACGTCGGCGATGGGTATCGACGCCGTGAGAACGTCGTAGACGCTTGGCTGATCGGGTGCGACTTCGGCGCCGTAGTGCAGCGTCAGGTGACCTTGCGGATCGAAGTCAATGAGCAGGACGCGCTTACCCGCACGCGCCATGGCGGCGCCGAGGTTGGCCGTCGTTGTGGTCTTTCCGACCCCGCCCTTTTGATTGATGACCGCGATTTTTCGCATCGGTCCTCCTTTACCGATCGAGCTGGGGCGTCGCCCCCGCTGCGGGTTCGGCGTGGCCTCCTGCCTGCCGTTTGGAGAGTTACACTATATGCGTTTTCGCGAGCGCGTGTAAGTCCACCCGGTGAAGCAGCCATTCGGTCGCCTTGGCGCCGTGTTGAATTGTCCCGGCTTAAGACGTGGCGTTCATTGTGCTCCTTGGGCGCAGCCGTGCAGGAGTCTTTTGCACGGTCAAACTTCTTGGTACGCTGCCGCGATGCACATGGGGCGATTAGCTCAGTTGGCTAGAGCGCCTGCTTTACACGCAGGAAGTCACAGGTTCGAGTCCTGTATCGCCCAGTTTCATAACCCCCTTACAAGCCAAAGACTTACAACACTCTTGGCCACTCCTTTCGACTGCGCTACACTCGCCCCCAAAGCCGTTTTGGCGCCCATTTGGCGCCCAATTGGCACCCATCGGGTTGTCAACCGAATCGGCAACTTCGGTTGAGACAAGAGTGCGGAGTTAATAAGCGTGGCGTATCTTCGACGACGAAGCGGTGGACGATTTTCCCTGCTGATCTACTGGAAAGGCAAAAAGCATCAAAAGGGTCTCTGCACAACCGACTCAACCGACGCGACGCAAATCAAACTCGACGTTGAGGAGCAGCTTCGGCGGATTCGAAGTGGCGAATCGCCGAAAGCCGCGCAGCTGCTCGACGAAGGTTTTTCCATTGTAGACGTGCTCTTCGGTTGTCCGGAGATCGACAAACGGTTGGCATCCGATCCGGAGGCGAACCCGCTCACTTTGCGGGAACTTTCCGACGCCTATCTGGAATACCAACTACCAACCGTTGGTCCAGACGAGCGTTACAACAGCACGGCCAGGTTCAAGAAACTCTGCGAATTCTTCGGCGACGACCGGCGTGTCATGACGATCACTGAGTCGGCGTTGACCGCTTACCACGCTCATCGAAGCGAGGAAGGTCTCAACGGAACCTCGGTACGAAAGGAGTTTGGGAGTCTGAAGGCAGCCATCACCTGGGCCGTTCGAACGGGCAAGTTTCCTCAGAGTCCGATCAGCGAGTGGCCGCAGATCAAGGTCCGGCGTCTCAAGAGGTTCGAGTGGAAGAGTGACATCGACCGGATGATCGCAGCACAATCCTTTGAGTCGGACGATGAGCGTCGGGCCTATCTCAAGGAAATGTCGGCAAGGATCGTGCTAACCGCGTCAGACATGCGGGATCTGATAGATCTGGCCCGACGCGAGCAGTCCGATCTGGTTGTACCACTCATGTCGGTGTGTGCGACGGGCATGCGAAGAAAGGAGATGGTTCAGCTGAGAAAAGAGGATTTCGATCCGCAACGCGGGACGCTGATGATCAGCTCACGCAAGCAGTCACGTACAGAGGACGTGACGACGCGAACGGTTGTGCTGCCTCGCCACGTTGCCGACGCGGTGAAGGATCACTTTGAGCGACTTCCGGCTCGGGAACGGATGCTATTCCCGGTGTTCAGCCAAATCGACCGAAGCTACAACAACCGATGGGTTGAGTACGAGTTTGACGCCCAGGGTCAGCCCCGGTTGGG
>JADFRO010000040.1 GCA_022561255.1 Planctomycetota bacterium
GGTAGGGGCGACAAACATCGCAACGACCAACACGAGCAGGCACATCGCGAACACCCCAGCTCGAACCCCCACTTGCCGGGACGAGACCGCGGACTCCAAGGGTAAGTCCCGCACAATGCGTTCCGTTCGAGTGATGACCTCCTCGATCATGCCCGGCGATGCACCGTTGTCGCGTTTCAAAAAGTTTACGGTGCTGGAGAGTCGATCGCCGAGCGTACCGAAGTGACGTTCGAGCCTGGAGGCGATTTCCTCCAACCCCAAACGCAACCTCAACGGCTTGACAACCCAGTGGTACGTCGCGGCGAGCGATCCGGTGACGAACAAGATACCCCCCGCCGCGCGCAGCAACGGAGGCAGCCATACAAGCCAGTCGAGCGCAATGATCGCCAGAAGACCCGTCATTCCGCCGGCGAGCACGGCGAACACGCCGTAGCCAACCAACCGACGACGCACGGTCCGCCGCAAATCGTAAAGCCTTGCGATTAGTTCACTTTGTTCCATTGTTCGTCGGGTACATCATTCGTTGGGCACACGGGCCTTGCTCAGCTTTACGAGCACGCAGATCGCTAGAGCAAACCAAAGCCTTTGCGCAAACCCCACTCCAAGGAGATCATGGAAACGAAAAGCAACAAAACCAGTTTGGAATCCCACAGCGGCTCGGTAACATCGTCGGGTACCTGCACGCTACGATCGGGTATGGTGGAGAACTTCTCCGCCAGCTCATCCAGCTCGATGACACTGCCTCCGGTCGCGGCGGCGATCTGTTGTAGTACGTCGTGATTGGCCTGTGGACGACGCATTTCGAGATCGGGTCGCTCGACACGAATCAAGGCCGACTCACCTCCGTTGGATCGCTGCCCCGGCCGCCCGGAAAGATCGGCTGACTCCACGGAGAATCCCCCGGGATGCGGCGCTACCACACTGCCCTCGAACACATTGGAGTCGGGGCCGATGCGATACGCCTCAAATCGAGCGACGACGGATTGATCCGCCGCACCGCGCGAGTCGCGAGAAACGTCGTCATCTCCGCGTGGCAATTGCTCCATGAGCACAAGTGCGATCGAGTCGCCCTGTTCGCGCAGGAGCTGAGGGTCAAGGAGTTCGACCCGCGCCCGGACGCTCGCGCCGTACGCGTATACGCGCCGGTTCGTACGCAGGGTGAAACGATCCGCCGCTGACGAGGCGATGCGCGAGTTGGGCATCAACGACCGGGCGACCTGCACCCAGTAGCTGTCGTGCAGCAACTCGCCGTCGTGACGGCGCCACCGCCACGTATCGTCGGTTGCCTGAAAGAAGAGCTTCCCCGCCCCGTAGCGTCCGGTCACGACGACCGGCATGGCATCACGCCAACGCGGACCGACCCCCAGGCTACGCGGTGCGGCGCGGAACTTGAGCGTGGGATGCTCTGCGAGCACAGTTGCTCCCGGTTTGGGGCCGAGCGTGCGCGCGATCCAGTAGAGCTCGGGCAGCTCGTCGAAAAGCCCTTCGCTCTCCGCGCGATCGGAAGCGAAACGAAACAAGCGACTCTGGCGTCCTTCCGGCGTGAGGCGTGGGCGGAACCCCGTGGTGATGGTCGAGTCCGCCCGCACCGCAGCGCGCGCGTCGATTCGCACGGGAACAAGTTTCTGCAGCGGCGTCCCGACAAAGCGTCGCGGAGCTGAACGTTCCCCGGCGATCAAGGCGAAGCCGCGCCCCTGATTGCCCACGAGATCGAGCAGCATGTTCATCTGCGCCGTCGTGATCCACCCGCTACGAGGATCGACATCGCCGAAGAACACCACGTCGAAACGACTCAGTTCCTCCGGCGTGTCCGGGAAGCGTCGGATGGGCTCGGTCCCTTCCTGCACGAACTGCTCGTCCGCCTCGATCAGCAGGACGCTCAGGTCGAGCGTTTCCTCCCGCAGCAGTGCGTTCTTTAGGTATCGGTACTCGTAACGCGGATACGCGTCGACGAACAGCACACGGACGCGATCGTCAATCACTTCCACGTCGATGCGCTCGGTGTTGTTGTCGAGAATGCGCTCGTTGGCGAGCGGCTCGACCTCAACGCGGTAACGAATCGTGCCGGTGCGCTGGGGCGTCACGCGGAGTTCGACGACCAACGTTTCCGAATCAGGCGATACCTCGAACCTCTCGGAGGCGACGGGCTGCGGCTCCGATTCGTCGAGGGTCTCGTCGATCAGAGAGACGCGAATCCACGTCGGCTCCGTAAGACCCTGCAAAAGCAGGTCAGCCTCGACGGCGATAACGTCGTTCACAAAAGCGCGAGGGGGTCCGCGTAGGGCACCGATCTCCACATCAACAGGTGCGACGGTGGAACCGATTCTGATCGGATAAATGGGGATCGCACGACCCGCCGCAAGGTCCAGTGCATCCTTGAGGCCCGAAGCGTGTGTCGATCGTCCATCCGTCACCAAAACCAGGGCCGCGACGTGTCTGCCGCGAGATTTCTCGAGGACGCCGCGGATCGCGCCCGCGATGTCTGTGCTAAACCCGTCGGGGCTAAGCGATGCCATTGCGGAAGTAATGCGGTCGACATCACGGCCTCGAGCGGCGAACTCACCGCAAGAGACGGAATCCGAAAACGCGCAAAGCTCCACGCCGTTCTTGGACAGCAACGCCCGCACTGCCTCCGCATCGTTAGCGGAGAAGGCCGAACCGATGAGATCGAGTCGCGAACGGGTGCGGACGTCGGTCACATCCGCAAGGCCGGCGCCGGCGGCGATCGTTTTATTGAGAGCGGCGTCCAAATAAACATCCTCGTGTGCCATGCTCATCGACGTATCGACGAGCAGTGTAACGTGCGACACCTCAACCCGATTACGCTGCAGTACGAGCGAAGGTCGGCAGATCACCGCAATAACAAGTGCCAGTAAAAGCCATCGAACACTCCCCAACAACACGCGCCGACCGGCCGAGGTGCGTTCGCGACCGTATACGAGTATGAGGTACAGCAGTGCGATGAGTCCGCAGCAAAACAGTAGCCACACCGGAACGTCGCGTTCCCAGCGCAGCAACAGCGGCGCATCGCGGCCGATGCGTATGCGATCGAGGTCCAAAAGCCATTCAAGTATGCGCGTCACGATTTTCTACAATCCGTCAATCTCTCGCCGCAACCCCTCAGAACCAACGGCGATACGCTAACCAAGTTTCACCTGCGTTCCCGTTGCCGCCGGTACGCCTCGTGGTAATCCGAAACGCATCGCGAGCCACAGCTCAACCAGAAGCAGCGCCACGACGACATACAAAACGACGGGGCCCAGCTCCGTGGAGCGACTCCCCCCCGACTCGTTCAAGCCGGCTTTTGCCGACAGCACCCGTCGAACGGACTGCCCCAACGCCTCGTTGACCTGCTCATGGGTCGCCACCGCGAGATCGCACTCAGCCGGATCGACATTTGCGGCGAAGATCCGCCGCTGGGGTCCGATCGCCAGGCTCAAGAATCCCGCCTGCTCGACCGGTCCGAAAGAGAGCGCGAGCGAACCATCATCGGGTACGAGCGTCGTTTGAGCGTTGACACCGTCCGCTTGAGTGATCGAGTGGGGCATCGCGCTTTGCACGGGTGTCAGCGATTCCCGCAGACTTTGCCCCACCAGAACGTTGCGCTGCTGACCGCGCTGTGGCGCCAGAAAGGCAACCGCGTTGAGCATCAGCGAAACAAAATCGCCCTTGGCGGGCAGGTTGTTCCAGTCCATGTTGGCCGACGTCGTGCTCACCAGAACCCGTCCGTCGCCAACGGTCGCCGCCACCCAGGCTGGCACGTTGTTGGTGTAGCGCAACACGACGTCCGCAGCACCCGGTTCCAACGTCAGGGGCAGGTATCGATCGACCCGCGCCGCGAAAAGTCCACTGAGCGGAAAATCGGCGAACTCGGCCACCAACGGATGCGGCGGATCGTCGAGTGCGAAACCGTTGTGACGCATCGGCGAACCCCCACTGCTGGATCCAGGCGACGCTACGGACGTGCGATCGAAATCGACCGCCCGCTCGATCAGTCCGGGCAGAACGCCGTTCCCGTCAGCGCAGCCGTACCGGTTGTAGTTCTCTCGACTCACCAAATCGCCCAGGAAAATGAGAAGCCCGCCGCCGCGTTCGGTGAAGCGTCGAAGCTCACGCCATCGCTCGGCGGAAAGCCGGGGCACGTTGCAAAGCGCAACGACGTCGTACGTCGACAACACTTCCGCCGCCAACTCCGGATGTGCCACGACCGTCGTCGCCACGAGGTTTCGCAGCGACGCGCGACGTGGCGCCTTTCGGATCCCACGATCGAGCGACGCGTCGGCGATGACTGAAGGCGAGAGCGCCGTCGCAAGTAACCCGCTTTGACTGTCCAAGAGTCTCGCGGCGGGTCGCCCGTCCACGACGAGCACGCGCGTGAACGGACGGACATCGATGGACACGAAACGCGCGTCGTCGATGCGGAGCGCGTCGACGTTCCGTGACGGCGGCGTGATTCTCGCTTCGATCGCGTGCGTGCCCGGCTCCGCGAAGACGGTTGTGAGGCCGGCCAGGACGACCCCCCCAGCCCTAATCGTTGCAAGTTCTTGGCGCCGTACGATCACCCCGTCGCGCCGAAATTGAAGCGATACGCCGCGCACAGGGGCGTCGCCGAAATTCGTCACCTCAGCAACAACTCGAACGGGAAGGTCGACGCCGATCATCGCCGACTCACACGACAAACTCGTAATGGCCAGATTGGATGTGCGTTTCACTGGCCCCGGTCGGCCGCCAGGCGCCGCGGTGTCGTCGACGTCTACGAACGTCAGGTCACCGCCCTCCGCCTCAAGCTGCTCGGCTAAGCGCCGGAAAGCGGCTACCACGCCCTGCCCGGATCGCTCGCCGTCGTTCGGCGCATCGGCCCATTCTCGACGAGGAAAATCGGAAATGACGTAGACGGAGCGATTCCCGGGTGCGACCTGCGACGCGTTAAGTATCTCCGCGGCTGCGGCCACCCCGCCGGCCGTGTCTCCGGCTCTTTGGGTTGGCCGAATCGAAGCAACACGTTCCCGAATCACTCGGCCATCAAACGCCGCGTGGCCGATCACGCGCTGCACCGGGCTCGCCAGCGTAACGATACTGACCGCGTCCGAAGGCGAAAACGAAGCCAGTAAGCGTGCCGCCGCCTCCTGGGCCGCCTGAAAACGCGTCCGACCGTCATCTCGAAACGCGTTCATCGAGAGGGAGTTGTCGATCAGTAAGACGTGGTGTACGCGAGAACTTCCAATCGCGGAGAACGGCAACACGCCCGAAGCAGGCAGAAACGGCCTCGCGATCGCCAGCCCCAGCAACACAATCAAGCTGACCCTAACCAGCATGAGGACGAGTTGTTCGAAGCGGAGGCGGCTGGCACTCCGACGGTTCGCTGCCATGAGAAACGACATCGCCGCCCACGGAATCCGTCGAAATCTTCGCCGGTTGATCAAATGAATCACGAGCGGAATAAGACCGGTCAACAATGCCGCCAACGCCATACCGGGATGAACGAACGGAAACGCCTGCGCAACGGTTGTTGCAGCGTTGCCCGCGTGAGCGTCGGCGGCGGGACCAAATAGCATGACCAGCGAGTACGCCATCGCCATCCTCATCGTAAGACGCGGGAAGAGCGCTGCCGCAGTCGTGCATTTCGCGTCGCCAGATATCCGCTGAGGGCGACGTCGAGCGGCGTGGCCGTGTTGAAAACGCTATAGTCCGCGAGCATATGAGCGCAGCCGGCTCGCATCTGACTTTGAAACCGCTCCACCTCCTCAAGATATCGACTTCGCAACGAACCCGGATCACTCGCCAGCCGACCGGTCGCTTCGAGCCCTTCAAAGAGCGCCGGGCCATTGAATGGCAAAGTAAGCTCGGCGGGATCCCAGAGGTTCCACACAATCAACTCATGACGGCGGTAGCGCAACTGCTTAAGCCCGCGAAGAATGTCCTCAGCGTCGTCGAACAGATCGCTTATGAGCACAATCAACAACCGGTGGCTCAGCCGCTCCGCGAGTTCGCCGAGTGCGCGACCGATCGACGTTTTCGCCGCGCCGGTCCGTCCGTCGAGCTCATGCACGATCGTTTTCCACTGCTGCTGGTTGTTGGACGGACGCACGAAGTGCGACAGATGATCATCGAACAAGGCGACACCCACGGCGTCGGCCTGCTGCAGCGTAAGATAGGCGATCGCCGCAGCCACGGACGTGGCATATTCATGCTTGGTCATCAGCGCCGGATCACTGCGATAGCTCATCGACTCGCTGCAGTCGACCACGAGCATGACATTTAAGTTCGTCTCCTGCTCGTACTCTTTGATGTAGTACTTGTCGGTCTTTCCGAAAACTTTCCAGTCGATGTGGCGAATGTCGTCCCCTTGGGCGTAGACGCGATGATCGGCGAACTCGGCGGAGAGTCCGCGGCGGGGACTGTGGTGAATCCCGCTGAAAAAACCCTCGACGATCAGGCGGACCCGAAGCTCCAGGCCGCTGATCTTGGCGAGCACCTTGGGATCCAGGTACTTACGATAATCTTGTTTCGACGGTTCCATAACGACATCGCTCTTACCCGAATCGTCACGACCCACTCCCCGACGTCACGGTCGAATCCGCATCGTTCGACGCAGTGGCACGACGACGGCTAGCTCCCTGCGCGCTCACTCGAAAATACGCGACTCGCCATGCCCGCGTCCATGCCGCCCTCGTGCGCGTCCGACGAAACGAACTCGATCAGTCGTGTGATGAGGTCGTCGCTGCTGACTCCGTCGGCCTCGGCGTTGAAGTTTGTGAGGATACGGTGGCGTAACACGGGAAACGCTACGGACTGAATGTCTTCGGTCGAAACGTGGAAGCGTCCCTTCAAAATGGCACGGGCTTTACCGGCAAGAACGAGGTTTTGCGAAGCGCGGGGCCCCGCGCCCCAGGCGACGTAATCCTTGATGAACTTCGGGATATTGTCGCCATCAACACGCGTCGCCCGCGTCAGCCTCGTCGCGTAGCGCATGACGTGATCGGCGCACGGCACGCGACGAACGATCGCCTGCAACTCCATCACCTCTCGAGCGTTGAGCGTGCGATCGGTAACGGTCTCCGCCGGCGCCGTGGTCATCTGAACGATTCGGAACTCTTCCTCCTCCGAGGGGTAGCGGACGAGAATCTTGAACATGAATCGATCGAGTTGGGCCTCGGGAAGCGGATACGTCCCTTCCTGCTCGATCGGGTTTTGCGTGGCGAGGACGAAGAACGGTTGCGGCAGCTTGTGCGGGAAACCCGCCGCCGTAACCTGATGTTCCTGCATCGCCTCCAGAAGCGCCGCCTGTGTCTTGGGCGGCGTCCGATTGATCTCATCCGCGAGCACGACGTTGGCGAAGACCGGCCCTTTCACAAAACGCAGCGACCGCGTTCCCGTTCCGCGATCCTCCTCGATGACCTCCGTCCCAGTGATGTCCGAGGGCATCAGATCCGGCGTGAATTGAATGCGCGAGAAGCTCAGCGACAGTTGACGGGCGAGCGTGCTGATCAGCAGCGTCTTGGCGAGGCCCGGAACGCCTTCAAGGATGCAATGCCCATTGCAGAACATCCCGATCAGCAGCTCCTCAATGACCGCTTCCTGCCCCACAATTACCTGCGATATCCGCTCTTTCAGCTCGTCGTACGAGCGGATCAGCCGTTCGACCACGGCCACGTCGTCAACGGGAGCATCGCTGTTGTTGGGAGCTTGGTTTTCGCTGGACATCGCCATCACTTCCTTCTGGCGGCGTCGGCGTCGTTCGGCCGCTTCGCCCCACCCGGGACTTTGACCGAAACGCCACGCCTAGGGAGCATCGTTAATACAGTCGATCAATGCGCGCAGGCGGCCATTGCTACGACGGTCGAACGCCCCGACGAGCCGGGCCTTCTCAGGGTACTCGCCGTGTTCACCCTTGAGGGGCTCGCCGACCTGCTCGAATCGCCCTTCCGTGAGGATGTCGCCGAATCGTTCGTTGATCTCGGCGAGTGATTCATCGGTGAGGGGCGAGTCGAGTCGCAGCGCGAGTAGATCGCCCACGTACCGCATGGAGTGATACCGGCGATAGAAGCGAACGATCTCCGCGACGGCGTCCTCCGCGTCGTCGGCCAGGTGGAACAAGTCCATGTCAGCTGCATCGATCATCTCGTTCCCCAGCAACTCCGCCTTGACGTACGTCCGCCAATGCTGCCAGTAGGTTCCGTCCGGTTCGTCGCAGAGAATCACCGGAATCGGAGCGGTCTTGGAGGTCTGTACCAGCGTCAGCGCCTCGAAGCATTCGTCCTGCGTGCCAAACCCGCCGGGGAACAAAACGATCGCGGAAGCTTCCTTGACGAACATGAGCTTTCGCGTGAAGAAATACTTGAAGTTCACGAGTTTGGGATCACCGGTGATGAAGTCGTTGGTTCCCTGCTCGAAGGGCAAGCTGATGGCTACGCCAAAGCTCGACTCCCGTGTTGCGCCATGGTGACCCGCGCGCATAATGCCGTCGCCCGCCCCGGTGATCACCATCCATTTCTGACGCTGAATCAACTCAGCGAACTTTCGAGCTTCGACGTATTGCGGATGATCCTCCGGTGTACGCGCCGACCCGAAGATGGTGACCTTGCGCGTGTGTGCGTACGGTGCAAAAGTCTTGAAGGCGTAGCGCAGCTCGCGAAGGGTCGTGTTGAGGATCTTCAGGTCGCCGCGCTCGACGCCGTCGGCGCTGAGGCGACAAATCGTCACGAGCATCTGCCCCAAGAGATCCTCGTGTTCGCCGGGCGCAAACTCCGCCAGGAATTTGTGAATCGCCTCGGTACGGTTCCGGCGAATCTCCTCCCGAGACCGCATTTGCTCGGCGAATTCATGCATTGACAAGACTCCGTTTGGAACCCGTCGAGCGTCCCAAGCAGCGCGAAAGGCCCAAGAAACTATAGGCGGGCCGATAATCCCCGACCAGAATCCAATCCGCGGGCACCGCACGCGCAGACACCACCCGCTGTCGTCGAATATCGGCTTTTTAGCCGTATGGAACCAGATTGCGCGACAATCCGCTCGGTTATGAATTCGCCGCCCCCAACAGGCGACCGCCTACTTTTTCGGGCGTAGCGCCGATACGTGGTGTTAGGTCTCAAGATAGGGTTCGACCAACAACTCCATGACAACCTCGTCATGGATGGGGACGCCGCGCTCGCCGGTGAGCGGAATCTCTGGCTTGGCTTTACGCGCTTCGTCCACGACCCCCAGATTCAGCGCGACCATCCGGAACCCAAGCCGCTGGTAAAAACCGATCGCGCGAAGGCGGTCATTCGTTGTCGTTAAACAGATTCTTTTGCAGCCCGTCGCACGTGCGTGATCGATCGCGTCGAGCATCAGCGACGAGCCGATCCGTTCGCCTTCCAACGTGGAGTTCAGCGTGAGAATCTCCATGGCATCGTCTTCGACGTGAAACGTCAGAAGCCCTGCGACCTTGCCGTCGCGCCGTTCGAGAAAGCCCTGCTCTTTGTGCGGATAGAACTTTTTCCCTCGGCTCATCACCACGGTGCTGTGCCAATAGCGCTTGACGAACTCGGCGAGTTCCTCACGATCGGAGTCCTTGATTGCACTGCGTCCCATACGGTCCGTTTTACTCGCACCACCCGACGAACGCCAGCGGTACGCTCTTCAGCAGCGCGGACGCAAGCCCCGCCGTGGTTGTCACAGTCCCTCCGCAGGCCTATAGTGACCTCGCATGAACGCTGTAACGCCATCAAGGGCGGAAAGAGGAACCAATCCGCATGGCTGACGAACGACTCGACATCATTTTCACAGCCCCCCATCCCGACGACCTGGAGATTGGCTCCGGCGGCACGATCGCCAAACTGGTCAAGCAGGGCTATCGCGTCGGCATGATTCACATGACCAACGGCGAGCCGACACCGCGCGGCACGCCGCAGACACGGATGAAAGAAATGCGAGCCGCCGCCGACGTTCTAGGTGTCGCGGTGTGTGAGATGCTGGGGCTGACCAATCGCGTGCTTATGGACGGCCCCGAAGCGCGGTACGCCGTCGCGACGGTGCTCCGCAAGTATCGTCCGAAGATCTTGGTGGGAATGTATGGGCGAACGCCGGGCGCGTCGCCGGATCACTACCAGGCCCAGCTTATTACGGAGGCGTCGCGGTTTTACGCACAGCTCACAAAGTGGAACGAACGCTTCGACGGAACCGAGCCCTTTCGCGTCGACCACCTCGTCTATCGCCCGATCCGTATCGCAGCGGAGATCACCCACTTCCACACAACATTCGTGGTGGATATTTCCGACACAATCGAGCAAAAGATCGAGGCGATAGGCTGCTATCGAAGTCAGTTCGACGGCGAGCGTTTGGCCGGCCTGGAGCACTACGTTCGCTGCGGCGCGGGAACCGAGGGTAGCTCCATCGGCGTCCGTTTCGGAGAGACCTACGCACTCCCACGACCGCTGGGCGTTACCGACATGGTGAGTCTCATGGGCGATTGGAAGATTCCGCCGCCGTTTCCGACGGCCGACGATACGAAGTAACCGCCAGCGCGTCTGGCGGGGTGGGCATGCCACCGCTTGCAAACACTGCAATCCGTGGCTGTGAAGCGCCTGCTACGAACGTTTCGCCGTAGGAAGAACGGGGCGCAGGCCGATAGTGGCTAGCAGGCGTTGATGCGCAGCAGTGGGTTCATCCGAGGGACGGTCCTATGGAAGTCTACATAGACGAAAAGAAAGTCGACGACGAATTCTCCCCCGACGGCACGTTGGAAGAAGCCGTACGAGAGATTCAGGCCAACGTCCACCAGACGGGCCGCATGGTCATCGGGATCAAATGTGACGGCCGGGTCGTCGACAGTGTCGACATGATCGAGACACTTAAGAAGGCGGCGCCGACGATCAACCGCCTGGACGTCTTGACCGGCACGAAGGAAGCCCTCGTCACCGACGCGATGGACCAAGCGGCTACGTCGCTGGACGAGACCGAGTCCGCTTCACAACGAATCGCCGAGCTGTTGGTCGAGGGCAAGACAAACGACGCCGTCAAGAACCTGGGCGACTGCCTTCGCGTCTGGCAGCAAATCCACGAGGCCATCGCCAAGTCGATGGAGTTGCTGGGCGTTGACGCGGACAAACTCATGGTTCGCGACGAGACGTTGTTGGAAGCCATCTGCCGGCCCAAAGACGTCCTGCTACAGATACGCGACGCCCTCCAGGCCAAGGACCACGTCCTGCTGGCTGACATTCTCCAGTACGAGTTCGGCGACGTAACCAACACGTGGCATGCAATCATCGCCCGAATTCGCCAGCACGCCGAAGATCAGCAACCGGATTGACTGGCCTTTGTAGGGTGGGCATCGCCCAGCTTAATCCCCGGCGCAATCGAGCCCCCTACTTGAATCGCCCACGAAACTTCTCCGCAGGATATTTCAGCGCGTTTTTCTTCATCTTGGCCTCGAGGGCTGATGAAAGATCGATCTTCATCGTGTGCGCGAAGGACAACAAGTAGGCAGCGATGTCGGCCACTTCCTCAGCGATCTCGGCCATCTTGGCGGGATCGTCACGCACGCTGTCGAGTTCTTCACTGCGAAGCCATTGAAAATGCTCCATCAGCTCGGCCGCTTCGATTGCGATCGAGGTCGAGAGGTTCTTGGGATCGTGGAACGGCTGCCAATCCCGCTCGGCCACGAACGACTCGACCAGTGCGGTGAGTTCGGCTACGGTGGTCGTGGTGTCTTTCAAGAAACGACTCCTTCGCGATGAACGGCGCAAAACCAGTCTCAGCGCCGCGTCGGCTTCGCTGGAAAAAGCGGCGACCCCGATCGTAGTAGGGTCCAGGCGTCCGCGACAGCCCGATACGCGCTGAGAATCGTGGCACGGACCCGCAACCCGGCCGGCGGCGGAGGGTATCATCCCTGTTGGAAGGCGCGAATCCTATGAGTGCAACGGTCCTAGCCAAACTGCTGGCGATAACGACGTTGAGCCCCGTCGCCCAGACGGATTCGCCCGCGAACAACGCATCAGCCACAACGTCCACGCCAACGATCGCCATCAAACTGACAGCTCCGACTGACGTCGTGTTCGTCGAGCACGTGGGCCCCTATTGGTCCCTGGGGCCTGTTTTCACAAGAGTTGGGGCGTTGATGGCCTCGCGGCAGGAGTCCGGGTCGATGTTCGCCCGCTACGACACCGATCCCACGAAAAGTCCACCGAGCCAACTTCGCACAGAGGTTGGGTTCGTCGTCCACGGCGGCCCGCCCGTGGCGTATCCCTTCAAACGTGAGCGGCGACGCGGTGAGACCGTCGCATACACCGTGGTGGTAGGTCCGTACGCAACGGTGGCTCGCCATTACGCCACGATCTTCGACTGGCTGGACCGCAACGGATACGAGGCAATCGGCCCGGTAACGGAAATCTATCCCGCTGGCCGGCCTGGACTTACCAACAGCCGCCGGAGCGTCGTGATCCAAGTCCCGATCGTCGTACCTGCGGCGTCCGCGCCCGAACCCATCGCCACACAGGCGCCGGCTCGCGGAACCTTCGAGCCGACCGTCGTCGCGACACCCACCGAAGCAATAGCGGGGCGGCCTCCGATCCAGCGGAGCACGGAGAATGCTGCGGTGCCAACCACGCAGCCGATCGTGATCCACAGTGGCGCGCTCGACGCCGCTCCGGTAGAGCGTCCTGCGGCGCAGCAGGCTGTCGCCACCGAGCCGGCTGGCGACGTCGAGGTGCAGACGGTCGTACAACTTACAATCCCCGAACTGGTAACCGCCGAACAGTTCGACGAAGTCGCACAGCGACTCATGCCCGCCCATCGCGCGATTCCACCGGCGCAGCAGGTCTGGTTCGGGCAGGTGGTTCTTAGAGTCGCCGCGGTCGGGCGCGGCGTCGCCAAGGTTTACCCCAACTCGAACGGACCCGTCGAGGCGTTATCCCGCGCGGTGGAGCTGCGTTATTTGGAGATCGTCGACGACTTTGAGCACGACCCGCGGGCGGCGCTGCTCGCCCCACCCAGGGTAGGCGGCAGCAGAAACGGCGCCGCGCGACAACGCGTGACCAAGGATCTCGACACTCTACTGGGCCGAATCTCAGTGCGTCGGGCTGACCCCGACGACGTAACCCGTGAGCTCGCCACGGCGCTGAAGCGAATCGCCAGGCTGCTGGCGGAGACTGATGCCGGGTAAACCATCACTCCGTCGCGAACCACCAGGGTGACCTCTTGTTTGAATATTCGCGCCGACCAACTTAGCTCGTACCAGAGGGTCTGGGTCTTGGTAGATGCGGCAATTCCAACGGTTTCCAAGGCACGTGGCCAGGCGAGGTTCTCAGCTTTACCCGACTGTTGGACCAGATGCTGGAGCAGAACGCGAATAGTGTAACGCTTTATTATACATGAAGTTACATCAG
>JADFRO010000362.1 GCA_022561255.1 Planctomycetota bacterium
GAAGTACGTACTGCCCGAAGGGTTGGAATGGACAGGCTGCATAGGTCTCAAGCTGCGAGACACTCGTCCGTAGAGGACGGTTAAACAAACGATCGACCGACGAAACGGATAGTCGGGCCGCAGGCTGCGGCGCTAGCGACGAAAACGCTCTTCGCGTCGTAGCGTCCTGCTCCAGCCCCTGGCGAACGTGTTCGTACAGCCCGTTCCACATTCGTCGCGTCGGGCCGTCATCCTCGGCAAGCGTCGGGCGACTGCGAAATTCTTCCGCAAGGCGACGTCGTAGATCGCGCGGGCCGAGCAGATCCCACGCCTCTCGCTCTCGATTCGGATCGCCAAGGCGTTCAACGTCAAGCCCACCACACGCTGACCGAATCGCATCCAGATAGGGGGAAGCGCGGAGCTCCTTGCCGCTGTCGTCCGCCGTCGCAAACGTCACCACAACCCTCTCGCTGGCCCGCGTCAGCGCGATGTACACGAGCAAAGACTCATCCAAGACCCGTTCTCGCGCCGGCGGCCCCACGGGAATCCCCCCGCTGCGCAGCCGTTCACGGTCGTCGTCGTTGAGAATCGAATCCTCAACGAACCTCTGCGGAAAGACGCCGTCGTTGAACCCGAGAATCAACGCGGCTTTGATGTCCGGATGGCGACTTCGCTGAATCGAGCCGAGCAAAACCTGATCCACCATCGGCGGCACGAGCCCCAGCGTCAGACCCGAAAGCCCCGACTCCACGACGTCCGCGAGTTCGTCAATCGTCAGACTCACGTCCGCCAGAGCAAAACCCAGGTCGTCCACAAAGGACATGACGTCCCGCCAGACCTGCCGATGTTCTTCAGCCTGGTCGAGCTCACCGACCTGCTCGGCGTCGTCCGCCCAACCCTGCAGCGTGGTCGCTACCTCCAACCGCTTGAGCCAGAGGTGTATCGCCTCGGACCATTCCGCACCCGTGTTACCCGAGCGCGTGTCCGAGGCCGACAACCACTGCTCGACGTACGCGAAGACGGTACGGCGGGCACGATTGACCCGTGCGAGTTCTTCGTCGACCCAAGTATCCGTCGCCGAGTTCTTTTCGAGGTTGCCGCCGCTTCGATCCCGCCAGGTCCAATCGTCACCCGCCCACGCCTCACGTCCGGACACACCGTGCGCGAGCACGTAGTTCTCCAGAGCGTCGGCCTCGCGTGTGGAAACGGGCACGAGCCCGGTTTTCAACAGGCGGCGAACGGAGTCCATCGATAAACTCTCCGCCGCGGCGTCAATACCCGCACGTAAGAGTTCAACAAGTGGATGGTGGGCAACGGGGCGACGGCGATCGAGGAAAAACGGTATGTCACGCGAGTTGAGGGCGTCGCACAGTAGATCATGATACGGTTCCAGGTCGCGGACGATGATGGCTACGTCGCGATAGCGCAAGGGTCGCTCGGCGCGCTGCACCCACTGGCAGATGCGAGAGACGGCGTAGTCCACCTCCACACGGCGCGACGGCAATTCGACGAGCTCAACCGCGCACGACTTCGACGCCACCGATTCTCCGGAGCGGGCTGCGAAGAGCGATCGCTCCAGACATGCAAGTGACGGACTCAACGCGAACCTCGGCGGAACGGGCGGCGCGAAGATCAGCGGTTCGAGCAATTCGACGCCGCCGTGCTCGAATTCCCGACGAAGCTGTTCATACGTCTCGCGCGTGCGGGCGAAAAGTTCCGCCGAGGTGGTGCCCGTGTCTACGTTTCGCGAGCCGCCGGCTATGTCCGGATCCGCGAGCATCGTCACCTCAACCTCATCACACAATCGTGCCAGCGAAACGAGCATCTGCGTCTCTTGCTCGCTCAGCGACGCGAACCCGTCCACCCACAGCCGTGCACCAGCGAGCCATTCGCATCGCCCCAAACATGACCGTGCCACTTCGAGATGCTGCGAGGGATCCAGCCGCTCGTCGCCTAGATAATCCTCGTAGGCGGCGAAAATCAGTTGCAAGTCGTGAAGCTTGGCCCCCGACGTCGGGTCCATCGACGCACCCTCTCCCGCTTCACGACAAAACGCCGAAAGATCCTCCGCCGTCACCGCTTCCTGGATAAGCTCCGTGATCGTCGCGCCGAGACGCTCAACGAATCCCCCCGCACGCTCCGGCCGACGGTAGTACTCAAGTCGATCGGCGTGACGCCGAAGGATGTGACGCAAGACCATCGCTCGCGCCGTTTCGGAAAGCGCAACACGAATCGGACCGCCGACGGATTCGAGCACACGAAACGCGAGGCGTTGAAACGAGAGCACTTCCGCGCGGTGTGACGCGGAAACCGCAGGCCCATCTGAATCCCCATGGCCGTCGGTGGAAAACGGCACGAGAATCGCCCGTTCCATTTGTAGACTCGCCTGCTCGGGAACCAGCAGTAACAGGCGAGGACCGTCGACGGGGTCTTGGTGAAGTCTACGGCGAACGCCCTGTAGACAGTGATGTGTCTTACCGCTTCCCGCCCGACCTAAAATGAAACGAACCGCCATAGCGAGTCGGTGATATCAGATGACGGGGACACGGTCAAACGCCGAAGGTACGCCCGCAACACGAAGGCCTACTCGGCGAACATTGCGTCGACGAAGGCGGACGGGTCGAAGGGCTCTATATCCTCAGGCGTCTCACCCAATCCGACGAACTTAACGGGCACGTTGAGCTGCTCGCGAATGCCCACCACAATTCCCCCCTTCGCGCTTCCGTCGAGCTTCGCGAGGAAAATTCCGGTGACGTTTACGTGCTTGGAAAACTGTTTGGCCTGAACGAGCGCGTTCTGCCCGATCGTCGCATCGAGCACGAGCAAAACCTCGTGTGGTGCGCCGGGAATCTTCCGCTCCACGACCTTTTTGATTTTCCCCAGCTCACGCATCAGGT
>JADFRO010000363.1 GCA_022561255.1 Planctomycetota bacterium
ACGCCCGCCGTCAACTCGCACAGCGGATGGGAAAGCTCCACGGCTTGCCGCAAAAGATCGGCCAGATCATGAGCATGTCATAGGACGAAACGTCAGCCGAGATGTTTGCGGGCCTTACCGACGGGGCGGAACCGCTTGCGTTCGACATCGTCACGTCGATCTTGGAGTCGGCGTGGGGAGGACGGGTCGACACGGTTGTCAGCGAGATCGACCCCTCCGGTAAGGCGGCGTCGCTGGGACAGGTCCACCAAGCCAAGTTGCATTCAGGGCAGCGCGTGGCCATCAAGGTCGCCTATCCGGGGATTCGCGAGGCGGTCATGAATGACCTGAAGATGCTTGGCTGGCTATCGGCTCCCGTCGGAGATCTTCGCAAGGGGTTCGACTTGGGCTCCTACCGCCGGGAAGTTGTCCGCGACCTGAACGAAGAGCTGGACTATCCCAAAGAGCTGGCAAACCAAGTCCGCTATCGCACCCTGGCCGCGAGCCTGAAGACCGTCATCGTTCCCGAACCGATCGAGCAATGGGCGCGTAGCAACGTTTTGGTCTCGACCTGGGAAGACGGCGAAACGATTGACGAGGCGACGCGTTGGCTTCCCAACGATCGAGAGGAGCTCGCCCGGCGGATCCTACGCCATTTTCTCACGATGCTGTTCGATCACGGCGTCGTTCATGGTGACCCGCATCCGGGGAATTACCGGTTTCGTCTGGATCGGGACGCCGGTCCACAGATCGTGCTCTACGACTACGGCTCGGTTCTCACGCTATCCGACGCCGACCGCCTGGCGCTGCTGAGACTCATCGCGGACACAGCGAGTCAACGCGGCGACCCAAATTTGTGGCTAACGGCGCTCGGGTTCGACGCAAGGCTGCTCGATCCAATCCGCGCGAAGTTGCCCGCGGTGTGCAGCGTGCTTTTCGAGCCCTTCGCGCACCCCAGCAAGTTCGACATCAGCGACTGGAAGCGCACGGAACGCCTGGACGACATCCTCGCCGACGATCGTTGGAACTTCCGCATGGCCGGCCCCGCCAAGTTCATCTTGTTGATGCGGGCCTTCCGCGGACTCCTCTACTATCTCGAACGCCTAAAGGCGCCGATCAGTTGGGAACGCGTCCTCAGCCCGATCCTATCGAGACATCGCGTTGCGATCGACGGTCTTGCGACACCGGCGACGGCGGGACTGTCCGCCCCTTTTTCCACGATGGCCAAATACCTCCGCATTGAGGTCCGTCGCAACGGGCAGCGAAAGGTCTGGCTCACCATGCCCGGAGCCTGCGTCGAAGATCTTTCGGGCATCATGGATGAAGACGTCATCGCCAAAGTCGCTGAACAGGGAATCGACCTCGACGCCATCGTCCGCGACGCGCGGCGTAGCGGCTACGCCCCTATGGAGCTGTTCACGCTGGACGACCCAGAGCAGGACAAGACCGTCCGCGTCTGGATGGATTAACTGCCTCCAAACAGAGCCTGGGAATCGCGTTTCTGCGTTCTGAGCCGCGGGCTTCAGCCCGCGCGGTCTGTCAGCCTCGATTTTGTTCAAAAGCCGGTGGACACGGCATTTCGAACACGGGAAAAGCTCAAGGCGACCGAAAACGAGCGCACACGCCCCTGCTGAGGCCGCCGCCGCCGCCCGGCGTCGTCGGGCACCCGCTACATCCGAAGGACGGCGAGAATTTCGGGCGGGTTCACAGCCATGCTACGGCGCAATTCACCGGGGAATCATGCCGGAAACCCCATTATCGGTCTCCCCAGCGGGGGAAAAATGTGGAAATAGTGACCCGAACGACTTGACTCAATCATCGCGCCCCGCTTAAATAGGCGTTGTGTGTGACGTGGTTCCCGTCGCGACTCGGCGTCGCGTCGATCCTGGGGTGTACGGGGATCACTGTTTGGGGGGTCTCAACCTTTCCTGGTTCTTTAAGCCAGTGAACGGCGAGAAACGGGAGGGGAATCGTCGCTCGATTCTTCGAGCGGACTTCCCAACGAAAGAGCAAAGAAGATTTTCTGTTGAGGAGGTAGGTGTAATGCTTAGACGGGGGCTGGCATTTAGTCTTTTGCTCGCAATGGTGTCCGCAGCACAAGCGGGGGTTATCGTTGATCTGGTTCCCGCAACCGCTGGGCCCTACGCTCAGGACCAATCGGTCGACGTCGACATTATGCTGCGGCAGGATCCTACGGGCAGCGATCATTCCCTTCGGTTCATCCAGTTCGATTGCAACACGACCGCTGCGGAGTTGACGCTTATCCCGCCAACGATTCACAGCTTGGCGAACAGCCCCAACATCCGCTTCTGGAACTTCGTGGGTGTTACCAACTGTGCAACCAGCACGGATGCGGCATGCGGATCGGGTCATTTTCTCGAGGACGTGCTGAACGGACCGCGAGGGCGAATCCTCTCAGCCACCTACTACTTCACCAATCCCGCCGATCTCGGCGAGAACACAACCGCTCAGCGCATCCTTCCGGGTAATGGGGACGCCGTCAAAGTCGGCGTGATGCGCGTTCGTATGCCGTCGCAAGACGGAGCCTTTATGCTCGACGTGGTGAACGCCACCGAGACCAATCCGGACGTCGGTGGTGTTGACGTGCGTTGGGGATTCGGCTTCAACGTCAACGGCGAGCCGCTGACGACCTGGCGGGCCAACACCGGTGAGATCACCGGCGGAACGCTGGAGATGTGCGTTGGGCCGCCGGCACTGTGTGGTGACGTCACACTCGATTTCACTGTCCCGCCGTTTACGTCGGTAGGTCAAAGCCTGCCGCCTCTCGGCGGTACGCTTTGGCGGACGGCCAAGAACATCGTTCGTTTGACTTTTGTCGGTAACCCTCCCGCAGTGCCGGGCGTGGGCGAGATCGAAGTTGT
>JADFRO010000364.1 GCA_022561255.1 Planctomycetota bacterium
GGGGGTCGGTAGAACGATGATCTCCCAACCCCTTTTTGTGAGGGACACGGGCAAGACGACGTCGAATTTTTCGGAAGCGACACGAAAAACAGAGCCCCGAACATGCAGAACCCTTCGGCGAGCGGCGTCGCGCTGCGAGATGTGACGGAAGATGATCTCCCCACGTTTTTCGAGCAGCAACTCGATCCCCTCGCGATTCACATGGCCGCCTTCACGACCAAGGATCCTTCGGACAAGGATGCTTTCTCCAAGCGCTGGACCAGGATTCTGACCGACGACACGATCGCGATAAAGACCATACTACTTGACGGAAGCGTGGCCAGCCACGTTGCACAATTTGAGAGGTTCGGCGAACCGGAAGTCACCTACTGGATCGGGAGAGAATACTGGGGCAAGGGCGTAGCCACCGAAGCACTTTCAGAGTTTTTGCGTGACGTCAAGATGCGCCCACTCTTCGCCCGCGCCGCCAAGGACAACGTCGCCTCCATCCGCGTGCTGGAAAAATGCGGCTTCACGATTACCGCTTATGAAACGGCCTTCGCCAACGCACGCGACGAACGGTCGTTCGCGGCGTTGCTTCGACTTTGTTAGCGGTCTGGTCCGACATAACGACTACCCCCGATTCGAGAAAGGCACGCCCGCCTCCCGCTCTCCTCCATGCCGACAAATGGCTGGGGGAGGAAAGAAACCGATCCTATCCGCGCGTCGTCACCGACCCTCCGACCGGATGGACAAGGTCCGTTGAACCTGGCGTTTGAGCTCCCGCGACCAACTCGTCAGGTTGCGCACACGTCGCCGACAACTCACACGAACCCCTCTCGCTCAATGGCCTGGCGTCCTCCCCGTCCGAAGCCGGCGATGTGCCACGGCCACGAGGCCCCAGCGTAATCAAGACCACAGCCGTGACGATGATCCCAGCCGCCACGATGAACCGTGGCATAAACGGCTCTCCTCCAACCGTACAACCGAGTAGGACGGCGATTGTGGGATTCACAAATGCATACGTCGAAACGCGTGCGGGCGTAGAAACCTGCAGCAGCCATATGTAGGCTGTAAACGCGATGAAAGAACCGAATACAACCAAGTACGCAAACGAAATCCAGGACTTCGTCGAAACGGCGCTTAGGTCCATGGCCGCCGCTTCACCGCTTACCAGACCGCCGAGCATCAGGAGCCCGCCACCGGCGAGCATCTCCATCGAGACGGCCAAGAACCGCGACTCCGGCAGCGGTGCGCGGCGTGAATACAGCGAACCGATCGACCACAACACCGGCGCAATCAATAGGACAATGGCGCCCCAGGTGTGAATCGGCTCTCCGCCGCCGAGATCACCGGCGCCGACAAGAATCGCCACGCCGCTGAATCCGAGCAACACTCCGATGGCCTCCGCCGCCGTCGGTCTTCTCCCATCACGCTGAAGCCAATGCAACAAAACCATCCACACCGGAAGCATCGTAATCATAAGAACCGTGACGCTGGACGACACGTACTGTTCGGCCCAGGTCACCGCCCCATTGCCGCCGAGCAACAACAAGCCGCCGATGATAAACGCCGATCGCCAATGAATTGCCGTTGGCTTCGCCCCGCCGCGAAGGCGAATCAACGCGTACATCACGACGCCTGAAAACACAAACCGGCTTCCGGCCATCAAAAGGGGGGGAAGCGTCTCGACGGCGAAGCGAATGGCTAAGTACGTCGAGCCCCAGATCAGGTAGATCGCTGCAAATGCGCTGACGACGCTTGCACGCGACGGTGACGGACGTGTCGGCGCATTCATGACTTGCCCGCCGAGGCAACGTCGGTCGCGCGATCGGTGGCCCTACCCACGGGCACCGCGGAGGATTCCTTCACCGATTCGAGCACGATGGTCGTGCGGGTCGCGCCCACGCTGGACACACCGTTGAACCGATCGCGCAACAGCGCCCCCAACGCTTGCGTGTCTTTAACGCGAACCTTGACCAGAAAACAGTCCTCGCCGGCGACGTGATGTACCTCCTCGACCTGTGGGCACTGCGCGATTTGCTCGCCGGTGCCCTCCTGCCAACAGCCGGTTGTTGTGCGAACCAGAATGAACGCCAGCATCCCGAACCCCAGCGCAGCAGGATCCAGCTGAGCCGCGTAGCCACGAATAATCCCACGATCCTCGAGCTTGCGAATCCGCTCCAAAACAGCCGATGGAGCCATTCCGACCCGCCGCGCGATCTCGGCGTTCGCCATTCGGGCGTTATCCTGAACCAACGACAGTATTTCACGATCAATAGAGTCGATTATTCTGTAATTAGCCATATCCTAAGAATATATACCATTATCGGGACGCGAATCAAGAAGAACGTTCTTTTTCTGCGCCACGGCCCCAGAATGTCACATGCACAGCTATAAAAGAAGTGTCACTGGTGTTTGGCGCGGTGGTTGTCGGCGCTGGCTCTGCGATCAGGACGGATCGGTCCGGCGTGGACGTCGAGCCATGACGGTCGCAGCCGCACAGAAGAGCAGAACGAACAGCCCGATTGCTCCGCACTCTGAAACGGTCGGTACGGCGATACTGGAAACGATCTTGTAGACTTCGCCATCCGCCAGATCGCAGATGTACAACTCACCGAAGGCGTCTTCACCGAACGACGACGGTAACTCGATCGCTCCGACGATCGGCGCCAACTCCGACGTGCGTTCCTGAAAATCGACCACACTCCCGCCGCTCATTCGAAACGACCAGATTTTCCCTTTACAGAATTCCGCGAAGAAATAGGTGCCGGCCAATCCCGCGATGGCGGATCCGCGATAGACGTAGCCGCCGGTGACAGAGTT
>JADFRO010000041.1 GCA_022561255.1 Planctomycetota bacterium
GGCGCCTGACATTTTAAACGCTCAAGCGTTGCTCCGAACGTGCGCGCAAACACAAACGGCAAACGAAAGCCTCACGACAGAACGCGACGAACGACATGGCGAGAGTTTCCCCTCCGCAACGCCTCTTACTCTCCACCGGGAGAACGCACCGTACGAAACGCGCAACGCCGAAAGACAACCAACGTCGCCTGGTAGCTCCCGAACAAACAACCCCAAACATCGCGAGCAAGCGACACTGAGATCAACTACACGCTGCTCCGATGGGGCCGATATTACCAAAACGTGAACCGAAGGTCAATGGGTTTTTCCACGTTCCAGGGATCGGGGTCCGGGAGACTACCTATTTTATCCGCAACGGATCAACTAATTAGAGTGTGGGTCGAACTAGACCTGACGGGCTGCGACGTACGTCCCGGGCCTACCATATTACCGGCCGCTATCCTCGCCACATTCGTAAGCGGCTTTTGCTTCGCCCGCTCGACTTTGAGACTCGTCCGCAGGCGCAGGCACGCACGCGGGTCGACGGAAGGAGGCTCGCTCGCCCCAAGGTTGAAGCCTACAGAAACCGTAACATCACCTTTTTTTGCATTGAAAAATCAACCGCGACATCCTATCGTGGACGGAACGGGGTTCAACAATCTGGATGCCGCGTGTCAGCGGGTGACCGAATACACGGTGGTGCGCCCTCGGGGTCGAGCGGGACCGAGTCTCGTGTACGGTGCCGAGCTTTCCAGGAAACAGGAAGCCATCGACAATCATGCCCGGGATTTGCTGCGATGGCTTGACGACGGGCGGGCGTTATGAGCACGAACTGGGGACGAGGCATCGGGCGGCCTGTCGCTTTGGCCTTGCCGCTCTTCATCTTCGCTTCCGCTCTTTCCGATCACACATTCGGCGGTGACCGGCACGGGGGCAGATTCGTCGTCGAGGGCGGGCAGGTAACGTTCGATCTCGCTGCGGGGAAGATCGGCCCGTTCGGCGGAACCATCAGCGCTCGCGGGGCAGTGGCCTCACCGGAGCATCCGTCCCACATCACCTTCGAGATCAGCCCATCGACCCTGGAAATCCTGTCCGGCGAGGGAGAACCGATCGAATTCGGCACGGGGGAGATCCGTACGTCCGGCGCACTCGCCATTCACACTGCGGGAAAGACAATAATCATCGGCAACCTGACGCTCCTCCACGGCGACGACGGAATCTGGCGGGTCGTCGACCGGATCGATGGGGACGAAGTAGGCAGGGTCGTTTTCCTCGTGGGGTCTGCATACATCGAGCACAGGGTGGCCGAGGGAGAACTACGGATCGCCGCAGAGCTGTTCCTCGCCGAACCGCTGGCAACGGCCTTGGGCGCGCCGCGCGAACACTCGCAAGTGATTGGTCGGGTGCTTGTGGCGGCGCGAACTGCGCCGTTGGGCGAGGCTGTGGGAGCCAAAAAACTTCGCGAAGACGTCCCGCGGCCTGGTGATCCGTTGGTGGCGTCCACCCTGACCGCTGGCCCCGACGTCATCGTCGGAAACTTGCACGACGTAAATAGCCACGGCAGCAGCGGCGGGATATCCGCCTACTCTGTCGGAACCGTGTCGTGCAACATCGGAGATGAGTGGCTGGATTGGTCAGCCAACACGAACCGACACCCGGTGATCGCCCAGAACATGTACCGGATGAAGGACGGACGGTTCGAGCAAATCGGGATGAGCTGGGTCAAGCACGGATTCTTCGCGCTATCACAGACCCTGTGCTTCGGCGATTGCCAACGTGTCGAGGACGGTACACACCTCGGCGTTCATTGCTCCGATCCCTACACGGCGAGTCAGAACGGGGACCAACCACGGCTGGGGCCACGATACCAAATCAACGCGTACACGGGCAACTTCCCCTATCCCCCGGCGAATCCCTCGTGGAGCGGACCGATAGCACGGCGGATTCAGGTGAAAAGCAGCGACATGGATCCGTCGCAGAACGAGGGTGCGCAATACTACGTCGAGGGGCACTACGTAACGCGAGACGATGCGGAGGCGGGAAACCAGGACAACAACGTCTCGTATCGAACCATCGACGTAAGCGGTTCGCGCATCATTTCACTCACCGGATCCACGCGGCGCGAACAACCCGCGATCCGAGCGTGGGCTCAGAGCGACGCCGCCGTCCGCGAGACCGAGGTGAGGGTTCCCAACGACGGAATGTTCATCATCGCCGCGAAACCGACCGACTTGGGCGATGGGTTCTGGCGCTACGAGTATGCCGTTTACAACCTCAACTCGAATCGGGCGGCGCGAACTTTCTCGATTCCTATCGATCCCACGAGCGACGTGCGCAACATTGGGTTTCACGACGTCCATTACCACAGCGGCGAACCGTTCAGTACGTTGGACTGGGGCCCGGTCGTTGGCAACGGTGCGATGACGTGGACGACGCAGACCTTCGACGTCAACCCCAACGCCAACGCGCTGCGGTGGGGAACGCTTTACAACTATCGGTTTGAGAACGACCGACCGCCCCATACGACGCAGGTGACGATGGGACTGTTCCGCCCCGACACGCCGGAGGCCGTAACGTTCGCGTCGCCGGGGCCGATCACGAGCACCGTCGATTGCAACAACAACGGCGTACCCGATAGCCTCGATGTGGAAAACGGTGACAGCGTCGATTGCGACGGCGACAAGGTTCCGGACGAATGCGAGAGCTTTCCGCCCCGCGCGGTGTTGGTTTCAAACGAACTGACGCGGCCGGTCTATGCGGCATCTCCCCCGGGAGACGATCAGCGGTTGTTCGTTGTCGAGCAGGAGGGGAAGATTCAAGTTCTGTCAGGCTTCGAGCTTCTCGAAACACCGTTCCTGGACATCGCATCGCTTGTGAGTTCAACCGGCGAGCGCGGATTGCTGAGCCTCGCGTTTGACCCGGACTATTTCGCAAACGGCGCTTTCTACGTCAACTATACAGACTTGGGCGGAGATACGGTAATCGCGCGGTACCGCGTCTCTGCCGATCCGAACGTCGCCGACGCCACGACGGGCTTGATCCTCAAGACGATCCAGCAGGATCTCGCCACGCACAACGGCGGGCAGTTGCAGTTCGGACCCGACGGCTTTCTGTACGTCGGCATGGGCGACGGCGGAGGTCAATACGATCCGTTCAACCGCGCCCAGGACACCGGTTCTTTGTTGGGAAAAATCCTTCGTCTCGACGTCAACAGCCCCCCGGATTACATCCCGAAATCAAATCCGTTCACAGGGGCCGGGCTGCCGTTGCCGGAGATCTGGACGATCGGCGTTCGCAACCCGTGGCGGTTTAGCTTCGATCGCCTGACGGGTGACCTGTACGTGGCCGACGTCGGCGCGGACAGCTTCGAGGAAGTTACGATTCAATCCGCCGCATCGCCGGGAGGTGAAGACTACGGCTGGCGCTGCATGGAGGGATTAAGCTGCACGGGGCTTTCCGGGTGCGTGTGCAACGACGAGGCGCTGACGCTTCCGATTCTTGACTATCCGCATGACGGCGCGGACTGCGCGATCACGGGAGGGTACGTGTATCGCGGATGCGCGCTGCCGAATCTTCTGGGGTTCTACTTGTACGCTGACTATTGCTCCGGAGCGATCCGATCGTTTCGATACGTGGACGGCGCGATCGCCGAGGAACTCGACCTCACCGCGACCCTGACCACGGACACAGGGCCGATCCACTCGATCGTCTCGTTTGCCGAAAACGGTGCCGGCGAACTGTTCATCATCAGTCACGACGGATCGGTCTACCGGATCGTTCCGGATCCAACGGACGGCGCCGTATGCGGCAACAACGTCCTCGAGGCGGGTGAGTTCTGCGACGACGGGAATACGTCGCCGGGCGACGGGTGTGATGAGAACTGCGCGACGGAGAACGGACCGGTCAACAACCGCTGCGCCACCGCACTTCGAGTCGGCGAAGGGAGCTTCGACTTTGACACGACCGACTCGACGATGGATGGGCCTGACGAGCGTGCGTTGTGTCGCGTCGAAGGGCAAGGCGGGGCGGCCGACATCTGGTACTGCTACACACCTATCTGCAGCGGAACCGCGACGGCACACCTTTGTGGCACCCGCTTCGACGCGCTCCTTGCGGTCTACGATGACGGATGCGATTGTCCGACGGAACCCTCAGCGCTGGCGTGCGAAGACGACGAGTGTACCGGCATCGACTTCTCCGTCACGGCGTGCGAGACCTATCTTATCCGCGTGGCCGGGTACGAGGGTCTGCAGGGCGCGGGGACGTTGACCATCGACTGCGATCCGGGACTCATCGAAAACGACTGCGACGGTAATGGAATTGCGGACGGCGACGACCTTCTCTGCGGAACGCTCAACGATACAAACGGAAACGGCATCCCCGACACCTGCGAGACGAGCGGCGATTTCATTCGCGGTGGAAGACTCTACGACCGCTGGTGGGCGGAAACGAACGACATCCCGCCCTCGACCAATCACCCCTTGTGGGCCACGCGTCCCGACCCGAAAAGTAACACGCGCACAGCCGGCGAAACCTGGCGGTGTAAGGAATGTCACGGGTGGGACTACAAGGGTGTGGACGGGCAGTACGGACAGGGGTCGCACCGCACCGGGTTCGGCGGCGTCCTCGGCACGACGCTGGACGCCGCGGACATTTTTGCGTTGCTGAAGGAACCCCTGGAAGGCGGGGGCGTTCTGCGCGGACATGACTACGGATCGGTCCTACCCGATACAAGGATCGACGACCTGGTGGCCTTCGTTCTTGCGGGTGCGATCGACGACGATCCGTACATCGACGCGTTTTCGGGGAAATTCTCGGGTGATCCCGTGGTCGGGGAAACGAACTTCTTGGCAGGGGCCGACCCCGCTTGCGTCACGTGCCACGGAGCCGACGGAACGAACATCAACTTCGGTTCCGCGAGCGACCCGGAGTATCTGGGGACCGTGGCGGTTTACAATCCGTGGGAGATGCTCCACAAGATTCGCTTTGGACAACCAGGCGCTGCGATGCCGAGTTGGGTGGCGGCTGGCGGCAGCACCCAGGGGGCGGCGGACATCGGCCGCCATGCACAGTTGAATTTTCCCGTCGACTGCATTCTCGACTCTCAGTGTGATGACGACGTGGAATGCACAGCCGACTACTGCAGCGAACAAGGGCGCTGCGTTCACGACGCCGACGACAGCTTCTGCCCCGACGATGGCGTGTTTTGCAACGGGCTGGAGGCGTGCCTCATCGGGATTGGGTGCACCAGCCCCGGGAATCCGTGCAGCGAGACGACAGCTTGCGTCGAGCTCAGTCAAGAGTGCGGGTGCGAATCGCCCTTCGTGGACGCCGCCGGCTCGCGTTACTTGGCCATCACCCCGCAACCCGCCAACGCTCCTGCGGAGGGCGCCCCCCCGATCCCCGTCGCGCTGCTCATTACACCAGAGTGTGCAGGGGGAGTCGCGCGGTACGTTGGCGAACCGTTCGGAGAATTCAACGTCGCGATGCTCGTTGACCACCCGTCGCAGGCCGCTTTCCTAACACCCACGCAATGGGGTGGCACCGTGTACGTAACCGGGATCGACATCGCCCCGAATGTGAGCTACGCCGTTCAGGAAGACTGCGGAATCCCCAAACTGCCAGTCTTAACAAATGCGACGGTCGTGACGACGCTGGTCTGGGGCGACGTCATCGGGCGCGAAGGTACGCGTGAGCCGGACGGAGTCGCCAACGTCCTCGACATCACAGCCGTGGTTGACGGCGTGAAGGAGCTGCCGTCGGCCCTTCCGCTTTACAAGCTCGATCTGCTCAGTTGCACGCCGAATCAGAAGGTGGACGTTGTGGACCTCACCGGCGTTGTGGACGCCGTAAAGGACCTGTCGTTTTTTAACGGAACGCGGTGTCCAGGACCGTGTTGGTAAGAAGCGATCGTGTGTTCCCTAACTATGGACACCGCGATCGAAATCGGATATACCGGAGGTCAGTGCGTCTGTGAGCTGGTCGGAGGGGGCTCCGTAGCGCTTCTTATCGCACGATTTCGCCCGACAAGCCTCCTGGACCGGTTCGACGCGCACAAAGCGCGTGTCGTGCGTGCTGACTTTGGGGTGACGGCTTCCGGTTAGAGGTTTGGCAAAACTTCGCGAGGGCGGATCGATGCAATCTAGGCATGCCTGGCTGTTGGGACTCCTGGTCGTTGGTTGCGGCGTTGGTCGCGTGGACGCGGCGGACTTCGCGCTGCAGCCGATTCGAGCGAGTGGAACGTACGAGATCGTCGGTAACGAGATCCGGCTGACCGGCGGCGGACAACGCGTTCTGTTGCACCTTCGTCTGTCAGGATGGGGTCCGGACGACTTAAAGGGGTGGCAGGCGCGGATCGACGCCGCGACGTACGCGAGCGGCCTGGGCGAGCCCGTCATCCCCGCGGAACAACCATGCGCCGCACGCGCCGATTGCACGAAGGCGTTCGAGAAGGGATCGGCCTGCTCCTACCCGTTCGGCGTCGGCGGTTTTTGCACGCCGGCCTACATGGACGGTTCGCGTACCGACTTCGTCCACGTCCTGGAAGCCGACAGTGTCGTAAGGGGCGTGGGCATCGCCTCAACCTCGTTTCTTTACTTCGTGGTTGTCAGCCCTCCGCTCGTCACCGTAGACATAGGCCAATCGGGCTACGGCGGAGCGTTGATGCTCGATGTTCCACTCGGCGCGGTGGGCAGCTACTCGATCGGCTTTGTAGAGGGGACGACTGAGAGCTTCATGACCAATGACGCGCAGGACATACTCGCTCCGCAGACGTACACGAACGCGATCATCACCGTCCTGTGCGAGCAGCAGACCGATTGTAACGACAGTAACGCATGCACGACGGACATCTGCGGCGGCGACGGGCTATGCGCCAACGTCCCCAACTTCGATGACGCGGTGTTCTGTTGCAACCCGGAAAGCGGAGCGCTGACCACCATCGACGACGGCAACGAATGCACCGACGACATCTGTAGCACCCAGACGGGCGTGGTGACCCACCCGAACGTCGCTGAGTTCACACCGTGCGGCGATCCGTTTAACAGCCAGTGTGACAACCCCGATAGCTGCGACGGCAACGGGACGTGTCTGGCGCGACTCGAGCCGGCGACGACGGCGTGCGGTGACCCGACCAACACGGCATGCAACCCCGCCGATCTTTGTGACGGCGCCGGCGTCTGTGTCGAAAACATCGCCGCCGAGGGGACGCCCTGTGGCGACGCCACCGACACCGTTTGCGACAACCCGGACACGTGTAACGGCTTCGGCGCTTGCCTGACCAACACCACGCCGGACGGTACGCCGTGCGACGACGGATTGTTCTGCACGCTCAACGAACGATGTGCGGGCGGCGTGTGCGCGGATGGAACGCTGCGCGACTGCGCCGACCTGCTAACCTGCACGACGGACGTCTGCAACGACGACGCGGACCAATGTGATCACCCGCTCGATCCCCAGCGATGTCTGATCGACGGCGTTTGTTACACTGATGCAGACCTCAACCCGGGCAACACGTGTGAAGCGTGCAGCTCGGTCGATGCGACCGACACCTGGAGCGTTCTGGCCGACGCGACCGAGTGCAACGACGGAAACGCTTGCACGGGCACGGGTCGGAAAGGTATCGGCGTCGATACGTGCACGGGCGGAACGTGTGCGGGAACGCCCGACCCGGAGTGTAACGACCAGTGCGGTTTCGCCGTCGAGGCGATCGTCGGACAAAACTTCAGCGACAACAGCAGCACCGGCCCGGACGAGGGCGAAGCCTCCTGCCAGATCGATTCCAACGCCGACGTATGGTTCGAGTACACAGCCCTGTGCGACGGAGCGGTATTCCTGAGCACAACCGGCAGCATGCTTAGCCCGTCGAACGACGCGGTACTCAGCGTGTATGACGACTGCCCGGACCTCGGCGGAACCGAACTCGCCTGCGACGACGATAGCGGAGCCGGATTGAACGCGGCGCTGGTCTTTTCCACGACGGCTGGAACACGCTATCTGATTCGCGTGGCTGGGTTCGAGGAGAACGTCGGACCCATCGTGCTGAACCTGCGACCGGTCGACGACTGCCTCATCGACGGCGTGTGCTACGCCGAGAACGACCTGAACCCCGAAAACGACTGTCAGTCCTGCATCCCCGCGATATCAAGCACGATGTGGTCGGTCCGTCTGGAAGGTAGCGCTTGCGGCGTCGGTGAGGACACCGACTGCGACAGTCCGGACGCGTGCGACGGGGCCGGCGTTTGTGAGGTCAACTTCAAACCGGACGGAACGGAGTGTGCCGACGAAGCACCAGCCAATGTCTGCACGAAAAACGTGTGTGCTTCGGGCACCTGCACCCACCCGCCGGAGGATCCAGGGCTCGCCTGTGGCGATCCGACGGATACGGATTGCGACAATCCCGACACGTGCGACGGCGGTGGCGGTTGCGCCCAAAACAATGAAGCCGCCGGCGTCCCCTGCGGAGACCCGACGGAGCGCCAATGCGATAACCCCGACATCTGCGACGGGGAGCGCGCTTGCCTTGAGAACCTCAAGCCCGACGGCACGCCTTGTGACGATGATAACCTTTGCACCGGTTCGGACTTCTGCACGGCAGGCGCTTGTGCGGGCACGTCCATCCTTCAGGCCCCGATCGTTGAGGCGATCAGTAGCAAGCACTTCTACGTAACGCCTCAACCGGAAGGGTCTGCCGCGCCGGTTGCGCTGCTTGTGACCTCACCGGATTGGCCTTGCTTGCTCCAGTACGTCAACCCAGACGGCACGCTCGTCGGAGAGGCCGAGCGCGTCTTCATGCTCAACGACGATTGGGGAACGATATTGGTGCAGGATCGTGACGTCGTGCCGTCGACGACGTATGAGATCCGCGCCGCGTGCGGAGAGTTCTTGTCCGATCCGGGATCGACTTCGACCCGTGTTTGGGGTGACGTCGATGGAAACGGAAGTGCCGACGCAGTGGATCTACAAATCGTCATCGATTCCGTGAAATCACTGTCGGTTTCGGTGCCCATTGAAGCGATGGACCTGTACCCTTGTGTGCCGGACAACCTGATCAACTCCCTGGACCTCACGCTCGTGGTCGACGCCGTGAAGTCGCTGCCGTTCCCGTGCAGCACACCCTGCCACGATTGACCGTCGCGGCGTTCATGGCCAAACCGCTGCCGGGCCGATCGTTGGCCGCCTGCACGTGGCTGAACACGCTTTCTAAACCGGCAAACGGGGTTTGTTGCGCCCGGCTCGTGCCGAATCAGAATTCCCGCCGATTTTTTGCAAGGAATTCGCACCGACAGCGGTTATACTCGCGTCGGGCTGAATGTTGATTTTATCTGTACCGGCAGGTCGGGTCACGCCGCGCTCATCTCCCGCCTCAAACGCGCTGACCCTGGCAATATCCGTACGTATTCGCCGAGGGATTCACTCGGGCTGCCGCGCGGCAGTAACTGGGGTCGGACGTTCGCAGCGGTGTTGTGCGTTGCGCACTCCAAAGTGAAGGGAGAACTATGATGTCTACTCGGGCGGCGTTATGCATATCTGCGGTCGTGCTGTTTGGCAGCGCGACGACCACTCAGGCAACTTTTCATTTCATGAAGATCGAACAAGTGATCGGAGGTGTAAACGGCGATACCACCGCACAAGCGATTCAACTGCAAATGCGATCCGGCTTTCAGAACTTCATCGCGCCGTCGCGCATCCGTGCGTGGGACGCAGCCGGAATGAACCCCATCGTCATTGTGGATTTCGGGAGCACGGTACCCAACGGGACGGCGGGATCGCGCGTTCTCATCGCGAGCGCAAACTTTGCCAATCACACATCCCCACCGCTGACCGTGCATGCCACAGAGCCAACGATGACGAATCTGATTCCGGCCTCGTATCTCGCGGCGGGAAGCCTGACGTTCGAGACCGATAGCGGCGGGATTATCTACTGGCGATTGAGTTGGGGCGGCGCGAGCTACACCGGATCGACCACCGGGTCGATCACCAACGACGACGATGGCGATTTCGGCCCCCCGTTCGCGGGTCCGCTCCCATCAAGCACTACGCAGGCGCTGCTGTTCAAAAACGCCGCTGGAGTTGGAAGCACCACCAACGCCGCGGACTATGCGCTCACTGCCGGTGCAGCCATCTTCACCAACAACGCCGGTGACGCTTTCACGGTGCAGGAGGGTGCAGAGACGACGGGAGCATGTTGCGACGACCTCACGGGGATCTGCACCGATAGTCGCACATCGGATGCCTGCACCGGAGATGGATTTCGCTACGGCGGGGACGACTCGACCTGCGCTACGATCGACCCGCCTTGCGCCGGGCCCGCAGGCGCGTGCTGCGATGAAAATACAGGGGACTGCACGGAAGGCGAAACACAAGCCGACTGCGAAGGCGCGGGGGCGCGATACGGCGGCGACGGCTCCACGTGTGCCACGATCGATCCGTCTTGCGAGGCGCCACCGTTGGAGATTGGGCTCGAACTGGTGGCAGAAGGTCTTGTGTCGCCCCTATCCGTGACGCACGCCGGCGACGGGTCGGGACGTCTGTTTATCGTCGACCAGGTGGGCCTGATTCGAGTCGTGGAGAACGGTGTTTTACTGGCAACGCCGTTCCTGGACGTATCGGCGAAGATGCCCGTGTTGGGCGAAGTGTTCGATGAGCGCGGCCTGTTGGGGATGACGTTTCATCCGGATTACGCAAGCAACGGTCGATTCTTCATTCGCTACAGCGCGCCGCGCAGCAGCACGGGCAGTGAGCCTTGCGATGTGACGACCTTTAATCCGGGGTGTCACGCAGCCATCGTGGCGGAGTACCACGTTGCTGGTGATCCGACGACCAACAATGTGGCTGACGCTACTTCGGAGATCATACTTCTTACCGTTGCGGAACCGCAGTTCAACCACAACGGCGGTGACCTGGCATTCGGCCCGGACGGTCTGCTGTACGTCGCACTAGGCGACGGCGGTGGCGCGAACGATGGGCTGGCCGACATCCCGGTGACGCATGGCGAGTTCGGCAACGGTCAGAACATTGAGACCCTGTTGGGCGCGATGCTGCGCATCGATGTGGACGGTACGCCTGACATGGGATTGGCGTACAAGATCCCCCTCGACAACCCGTTTGTCGGGATGACGGGGGCGGATGAGATTTACGCGTATGGGTTCCGAAATCCTTACCGGTTTTCGTTTGATGACGGACCCGGTGGCGATGGCTCGATCTATCTCGGCGACGTGGGGCAGGACGTGTTTGAGGAGGTCGACATCGTCGACCAGGGAGGCAATTACGGATGGGTTTTGCGCGAAGGGGCGCACTGCTTCGATCCTTTCAACCCGAAGACCCCGCCCGTGGAGTGTGAAACAGCCGGGCTGATCGACCCGGTCAGCGAATACACGCAGGCAGAGGGCGGGTTGTCGGTCATCGGGGGTTTCGTCTATCGCGGCGCGGAGTCTACTCGGCTGGTTGGCAAGTACATTTTCGGAGACTTCAGCGCGGACTTTGGCCCTACGGGCCGGATTTACTACTTCGATACGACCGGCCCGGAGGCGTTTGTGCGAAAGGAGTTCGCCATCGCTCCCGATGACGCTCCGCTGGGCCTGGTTCTCAAAGGATTCGGCGAAGATGCGGACGGCGAGGTGTACGCATGCACGTCGTTGGACCTGCCGCCCAGCGGAAGCTCTGGAGCCGTCTACCGAATCGTCGGGATACCCGACACACCGCAGACCGAGCCTGACGGTGTGCCCAAGAACAGGTTTATCTCTTTCGCCCTTCCGGCCGGCGGAGCGGGCGCTGAGACGGCCATCGAAGTTCAGCTGTTGACGCTGAATCGTCGGTGCAGTCAGGCCTTCTCAACCAGTTCGAGCCCTGCACGGAAGACGCGGAGTGCCCCGGCGGCGTCTGCGACAAGCCGTTCGCCTCGAAAGAAGGCACTGTTCGTTACGTCAACCTGTACAAGGTTTGTGACGGCACGATCAACGGGTGCCTGAGCAGCGCGGATTGTGGCGGCGTCGCGTGTGTTGCGTCGCTGATGTGTCCGGACGACTAGTTCCAGCCGGACTTCCCCTGTGCGGTTCTCGGCTGTGAGCCGGAGTTCCGCGACTGGGCGGGTGAGCTGGCCGGTGCAACCTTACACGTTTTCGGTGAGGGTATTGTTCCGGCTCGTTCGGCGTACGACGTGGCTCAGGTACCGGTCGCGTGTGCGGGCGACGTTGCCAACTGTGCGTTCGCATCGGAGTCGCTGCGAATCATCACGGCTCGCTGGGCCGACTTTAACGATGATGGCGCGACCAACGCACAGGACATCGCGTTGGCGAGTAACAAGTTGAAGCCGATTCGGCCCCCAGGTGCGTTACCCAAGCCGCGGATCTTGCTGGTGGGAAGTCTGCTCAAGCCGTACCTCACCGTCAATGTACTCGTGTTGCAACACACAGTAGATGCTGTGAAGGAACTGCCGCAGACGGGACTGATCACGGGGCCGCAGAGTTGTCCGAACGACTAGTCCGTCCGACGACTAATCGGATCAAGCACTGTGTGCGCGGCGGCGACCGGACAGGGGCCCCCAACGTCAGCACCACGATGACGGCTTTGCGGATCATGTTCGCCGACCTGACACCTCGCAACCTGAGGCAACGCTACGTCGTTACTCTTCCGCTTGCACGATCACTTTTGCGTCACGCATCATGACCGGATGAACTTCGCAGAAGTAGACGAACTCACCGGCTTCACTGAAGGTGTGCGTGAACGTCGCCCCCTGAGACAGGCGCGCCGAACGAAAGACCGCGCCGAGGTCGTCATCGCCCGGATTGCCCGACGTCGCTGTGTGTGGGATGAAGCCGTCCATGTTTGTCCACGTCACCGATTCGCCGACGCCGATGGTAATCTCAACCGGGTCAAATGCGATGCTCCGCATGAAGACCTCATTCGGACCCGGCTACCGCCACGGACAAGAGCCCTCCGAGACATACCGCCACTAAACCGCTGAATCTGACTTTCATCGTTCCACCTCCGGTTGAGATTTGTTCGTG
>JADFRO010000365.1 GCA_022561255.1 Planctomycetota bacterium
TAGGTCCGGTGCAAAACCGCCCTCATCGCCGACGTTCGTGTTGTACCCCTTGGCCTGAAGGACTTTCTTCAACGCCGCGAAACACTCACACCCCATGCGAAGTCCCTCGGAAAACGACGGGGCTCCCCACGGCTGAATCATGAATTCCTGGAAGTCGACGTTGTTGTCCGCGTGCTTACCGCCGTTGATGATGTTTATCATCGGAACCGGAAGGACGTGCGCCGTCGGTCCGCCGAGGTATCGAAACAGCGGGAGCTTACAGGCCGCCGCCGCCGCCTTGGCTGTGGCAAGAGAGACGGCCAGAATGGCGTTGGCCCCCAGCCGTGCCTTGTTCTCGGTGCCGTCCAGTTCGATCAAAACCTGATCGACGTCCTCTTGATCCGTTGCGTCGAATCCGATGAGCGCCTCGGAGATTTCGCTGTTGACGAACTCAACGGCGTTGAGAACTCCCTTGCCGTTGTATCGGTTCGGATCGCCGTCCCGCAATTCGACTGCTTCATGCTCGCCGGTGGACGCGCCAGAGGGTACAGCCGCTTCGCCCGTGCTTTCGTCTTCGAGCACGACGGACGCCTCGACCGTCGGGAACCCACGCGAGTCGAGAATCTCGCGTGCTTCGATGTGGACGATGGTTGTCGACACGTGCAATCCTCCTGGCCCAAGTGCGGCGGGTGTTTTGATCTCAATATCGGCCCGTACGCGGAGATTCCTCTACCCGCGCGACGAGCGGCACTGTAGTCTCGCGCCCCGACGCGTCAAGGAAAGCGGTCGCAATCGTCTGCGTCGCCGGAGGTGTCGCCGTCAGATGTGTTGCTAGTGCTGCGGGCCGGGTTTTACTGCCACGCCGTCCGACCGGGAGAGACCTTGCCGTCAGGCCGTGCGTTTCCGACGGGACGTGGTAGAATAACCCGCACGGCGTGGTGGATTCCACCGGATCAACCGCAGGTGCTGCACTCTATGCCCATTGCCAAAGAAGGCCTTAAAGAAATCGTACTGGCGACTCTACTTCTCGGGGCGCTGGCGCTGGGTGCGAGCTTGTTGCACTGGCTGGCCGCCCTGCCGTTCGTGATTGTGTGGCTGTGGGTGATCTCCTTCTTTCGAGACCCCGCCAGGCGACGGACGTTCGAGCCGGGGGAGTTGTGCGCCCCGGCTGATGGTACCGTTACCGAAGTCGTCGAGCTGGACCATTACGAGTCGATCGGCGGTCCGGCGTTTCGGATCGGTATTTTTCTAAGTTTGTTCGACGTCCACATAAACCGTGCACCGTGTAGCGGCCGTGTTCGTTCGCTGACATATCGTGAGGGTGAGTTTCTCGACGCCCGCGACCCCTCGTCGGGCCAGCGTAACGAATCGAACACCGTGCTGATCGATACGGATGAGGGCATGCCCGGACCTGTTGAGGTTCGACAGGTCGCCGGACTCCTCGCCCGGCGGATCATCTGCCACGCGCGAGCGAATCAGCAGCTTGCGATCGGTGAGCGTTTCGGACTCATCAAGTTCGGCTCCCGTACCGAGCTGATCATCCCCCGGATCGACGGAACTCAGATCGCCGTAGAGATCGGAGATAAGGTTCGGGCCGGTCTAACCGTCATGGCTCGACAGCGGGTGATGGATCCCCTTACATCAGGCGGAGCGGATCGCGGCGGTGCGGTGGGAGCGGCGATCGATCCGGTTGGCGCAGGCTCACAGAGGGATGGGGGATGACTTTCGTCGCCAAGCTTCCACCGAGCGAGGATACTCGCCGGCCGCGTCGCCGTCGTCTTCGGTCATTGGCGTTCGCGCCGACGCTGGTGACACTCGGCAATCTTCTTTGCGGATTCGCGGCGGTCCACTTCGGCATGCGGGCGATGCTCGAATTGGGCGCGGGCGCAACGGCGGACCAAATTTCGGCGCTCAACCAACCCGCTTTGGAGCGACTTCTGCCCTCATTTCTTTCTGTCGGAGCGGGGCTCGTCCTAGTGGGCATGGTGCTTGACTTGTTCGACGGGCTCATCGCACGCGTCACCCGCAGTACGACAAACTTCGGGGGACAGCTCGATTCGTTGGCCGACATCGTCACGTTCGGCGTTGCACCGGCGACGCTGATGGTGGCGTTTATGACACGGGAGCTCGCGGGCGACTCCATCATACCCTCACCGATCAGCGATCACCTTCTGGGACGCGCGACGTGGGTCGCGGCGGCGATCTACGTGGCCTTTACCGCCGTCCGTCTCGCGCGCTTCAACGTCGAGCACGCCGAAGATGATTTTGATCGCCGCACCTTTCGGGGACTTCCCAGTCCAGGCGCGGCCGCCATTCTCGTCGCGCTCCTGTTGTTTCAAGATCAAGATACGTTCGCTCCGGCGCGGAAGGTTTTCGTTTACATCACTCCGGTTATTGCGATTGCTATCGCTTTTCTGATGGTCAGTCGCGTGCCGTATCGCCGTTTTCACCGGGCGTATCTGCTCGGCCGTCAGCCGTTTGGGCAGTTCGTTATGATCATGCTCGTTCTGGCGGTATTCTGGTCCTACAAGACACCCACACTTCTCGTTCTGACGCTGTGGTACGGAGCGAGCGGTCCGGTCTTCTTTTTGCTCAAACGCATTCGCGATGGTCGGCGCACGGTGGTCGTCGAACCGGCGTCGCTCGTCGACGAAACGCACCGTAAGTCCGGCTAACGCGATCGCTTTGACTCTGTGAGAGAGATTCGTGCCCGACGATTCGATTAACGTTCGCGTCCGCTTCGCCCCCTCGCCCACCGGCTACCTTCACATCGGCGGTGCACGCACGGTCTTGTTCAACTGGCTGGTGGCGCGACGGG
>JADFRO010000366.1 GCA_022561255.1 Planctomycetota bacterium
TCGCGGCCTGCGAAACCGCCACGGGCACCTGCGGTTCGGTCAACAGCACGAGCGGATGCTCGAACACCGAATGCTGCAACACGGTCTGCGTTACGGACCCGTTTTGCTGTTTGACGGCCTGGGACGAAACCTGCGTGGACGAGGCCAACTCGATGTGCCTGCTGACGTGCGGCTCTCGCGCGGGTGATTGTTTCACAGCGCGCGAGACTCCCGGATGCGACGACTTCACCTGTTGCGAAGTCGTATGCCCGCTCGATCCGGTTTGCTGCACCATCGCATGGGATGAATTTTGCGTCGACGAAGCATTGGACCTTTGTCCGTAGGGAGTCGAAGCCGCGCGCAACCTACACGGACTGACTACACCGAAACCACAGCGCCGATGCTACGTGGCCGAACCGGACGCTACCTTTGTCACCGGGAACTCTCGATCGAGCGTCTTGTTCCATTTCGCCACTTGCTTTTCGTTCTTGTCAAGCAGCGCCGACGCATCGCCTTCGATCGTGATGCTCGTCATGGCGTCGCCCTGAACGATCGCGTCGACTACGTCCTGCCCTGAAGCGACTTTGCCGAAGACGGAATGCTTCCGGTCAAGCCACGCGGTTTCGCCGTAGGTGATGAAGAATTGGCTGCCATTTGTGCCGGGTCCGCTGTTGGCCATCGACACGGTACCGGGGCCGTCGTGCAACGCCTTGGCACTGAACTCATCACGGAACTGATACCCAGGCCCGCCCGTACCGGTGCCCGTCGGATCGCCCCCTTGAACCATGAAGTCCGCGATCACACGATGGAAGGTCAGGCCGTCGTAGTAGCCGCGCTGGGCAAGATTCACAAAGTTGGCGACGGTGAGCGGCGCCTTGTTGGGCAAAAGTACGACGCGAATCTTGCCCTTGTCGGTTGTGAGCACGGCATGCAACTCGCCGAACTCGGTTCCGTTCTTCGCCATGTCATCCTCCACCAGTCGCCGCCGCGCAGCGCGGCAAGCCGACCCTGCACCTCACGATTTACGGCCTTGTTCGTTTCCCTTTGGGGACCGGTTTCCCGATCGATCGAAACGGTCCCGGACGAATCCACCGCGCCCCGCTAGCGTAAGACTTCACGCGATGGGTGGCAAGAGTAGTATTCAGCGTCGCCCTCACACGGCACCTGAGCCCTCGGACCGCGTCGCCGCAGGGTAATGACACGCCACAAGATGGTCCGTAGCGAGATAGGGCGCTGTGACAAGCTGTGGCTGCGACCGGCGACATGTTTCGTCGACGTGCGGACAGCGCCCCGAAAACGAACAACCATCCTCCACCACCGGACCCCCATCCGCCTCCTTACACGTCGCCGTGGGTTGCCTGCGCTTGGTCGGGTCGGGCACGGGAACGGCGGCGAGCAGTGCCTGCGTATACGGATGCTGCGCGTTGGAGTAGAGGGAGGCGGAGTCTGCGGTCTCCACGATGCGGCCACGGTACATCACGGCGATTCTGTCGCTGAAGCGCTTCGCGACGGCCAGGTCGTGGGTGATAAAGAGATACGTAAGACCCAGATCATCTCTTAAGTCGCTCAGTAAGTTGAGAATCTGTGCCTGGATCGAGACGTCCAGCGCGCTGACGGGCTCGTCGAGTACGATAAACTCGGGATCAAGGGCGATGGCACGTGCGATGCCGACGCGCTGGCACTGTCCCCCGGAAAGCTCGTGCGGATAGCGATCGGCGTGGGACGAGCGGAGCCCAACGCGCTCCAGTAACGCCTCAACGCGCGTCCGGCGCTCGCGCCGCGTGCCAACGCGATGAATTTGAAACGGTTCTGCGACGGCCTGACCAATCGTCATGCGCGGGTTCAGGCTGCCGAGTGGATCCTGCAACACAATCCGCATTCGCCGGCGCATACGGTGAAGCTCTCCGGACGAAGCGCCGAACACGTCTTGGCCGCCAAACAATACGCGTCCGCCGGCCGGATCAACGAGACGCAGGATCGCCCGACCCAAGGTCGTCTTTCCACTTCCGCTCTCCCCCACCAAGCCGAGCGTACGCCCGCGGTCAATCGTCAGGTTCACGCCGTCCACCGCTCGAAGGCGCCGGGCGCGACCTCCGATCGACCGCGCGGGCCGATCGAAGCCAACGTGCAGATCCCGCACGTCAATGAGCGGCCCGGCCCCACTGGGTGTCACAATCGAGAGCATCGCCTAAGGGTCCACGATTCGCGTCCACCCATCAAGCCTGCATCGCAATCGCCCCTCCGCAATGTCGAGAAAAGTCCCTGGCGTTCGACCCCAACGCCGACCGAGAAGGTATCGTCGACAGGGGCGTAGCGTTACGATGCGCTCATGAAAGCGCGGACGATTGAAGCACCATCCGTAGTCGAACGTCGGATCCGTCGGCCTTCGCGTATCAGCGAAAGTAGAGACATCGCCCGGGCCAAAGCCCGCGGCTCGGGACCAAAGACGTGAGATACGCCAGGGCTTCCAGCGTGATACTCGCCGCCGTCATTCTGCTGGGTTGCTCCGCGTGTGAACCGGGCGACACGCCGAAGCGTGAGGCCCAAGAGCTTCAGGGGATTGTGCTGATCCTGTTGGACACCGTCCGCGCGGACCACGTCGGTTGTTACGGCTACGACCGCCCGACCACGCCCAATATGGACGCGCTGGCGAAACGGGGTGTGCGGTTTGATCAGGTCATCGCGCCGTCGCCGTGGACACTTCCCAGCGTCGCCGCCCTTCTATCTGCGCAGCACCCCACACGGGAGTTCGCGAGCACGCGCAAGATCACAACGTCGGTGGTTGAAGACTTGCAGCGCGCCGGCTTTGAAAC
>JADFRO010000367.1 GCA_022561255.1 Planctomycetota bacterium
ATCCCCCGTAAGCGTCGAGGATTCAGCCGCCATCCAGGGCAAGCGCGTGCTCGTCGTCGAAGACGGTCCGACGCTGACCCACGGTGAAATGGAATACGGCGCCGCGCACATCGCGGCGACCAAGTACAAGGCAGCCGCCATCATCGACCCGAGACCTTTCGCCATCGGAACGATACGCGAGACGTTCGAGAGATACCCGCACGTCAAGGAAGTCCTGCCGGCCATGGGCTACGGGACGAAACAAATGACGGAGCTTCAGGATACGATCAACGCCGCCGATTGCGACCTGGTCCTGATCGGCACGCCGATCGACCTGGGCCGACTCCTCAAGCTCAACAAGCCGGCTCTTCGCGTAACCTACGAACTGGGTGCAGCAGCCAAGGCGCAGCTCCAAGCCCAAATCGAGCCGCTGTTCCGTTGAGAAACGGTTCCAGGTGCAAGGAATTTGTTTCAGGCAATCATTCGGTCTTGGATCGTTCCGGCGGCGAAGGTCATTGCTATGGAACCATGTTAGTCCAGTTGAGCACGAGCGTTAAGGGTGTTGCGTCACCTGAACCGAAGGTGTTGATGAGAAAGCGCTCGCCGTCAGGTGTTACATCGTAGGCGTACCCGCTCTTGTTGCGCCCGGGTCGGTTGGTGACCGCTGCGTCGGGCGTGAAGAGCGGTTGCGATGTTTGCACACTAAACGAGTCGCCGGTTGTATCGACCGCGGCTGCGTGAAGGGTGCGATCGATCGTTTGAAAGTAGAGGGTCTTGCCGTCGCGGGCCCAGGCCGGTCGTTTACCACCATGCGTGGACACCTGCCACCGTCCGGAACGATCGCATGTTGCCAGCGATCCATCGTCGTTCAACTCCGAGCAGAACGGAATGACGTAGACTTCCTCGCGGCCTGACTCATTCGATGCGTAGGCGATCCACCTTCCATCCGGGGAGAAACGGGCGGCGTCTTCATTAAGCGGTTTGGTTATGAGCGGAATAAATCTCGGAGTGTCTTCAAGGGTAACGAGTGCGACGTTGTTATCGAGCCCGCGGTCCCGAATGGAAATAAGCACGAACTTTCCATCTGGCGAGTAGTCTGTGGCACGCATGTCCCTATCGGATTCGAAGAGAGGCTGCGGCTCGCCGGTTCCGCTGGACTGTGTGATGTAGAGAATCTTGCGTTTGTCGGGCCGATTGCGCGAGGTGTAGACGATCTTCGATCCGTCGGGTGACCAGAGGGCGGGCCTTTCTTCGACCGGCCCCGCGGTTACGCGCGTACGAATGCCGCGCTTGAGGTCGAAGGTCCAGACATCGCTCGGACTGCCGACTGCCGCGACGATTTTGTTGCCGTCGGGGGAGATACGAAGTTCGTTGTCATAGATCGCCTGGTCACTGAAATTGCCCAGGTCTTTCCCCGTGCGATCGAACCACGTCAGCGTCGTCCCGGACGGGGCGAGTCCGGTTTGGTAGATGAGGACCCCGTTGTCCGAGGCGCTGAACACTCCTCGCCACACCCCACCGTCGTATTGGACGTCATAAGCGACGGGCTTCGGGTCGCCGGTGAACTCGCCGCGCTTAGGGTCAAAGCACTGGGCCATGAGGGTGTCGTTTCGTAGGTAGAGCAAATGTCCAGACGCGTACACGACGTTGCCCCTTGTCGCGACGACCTTCTTGTTCACACTGCCGTCCAGCGACGCAAAGAAGAGTCCGTCGTGTCCGCGCTGGGAAAGGTCGTGGTTGCCGGCGAAGTAGAGGAAGTGTTTGCCGTCTGGAAGACACACCGGCCAGCGGTGGGTTGAGTGTTTGCCTTCATCCAGCTTCGTAACCGGAGTGGGCGTGCCGCCGCTTGCGGGAACGCGGGCAATGGGTACGATGTAATAAGGGGCAAACAGGATCTCACCGCTCGCCGACCAACTACCTCCCTTGCCTAGCAGCGCATCGCAGATCGTCACGGGCAGACCGCCCGTGATGGGCGTCCGACTTAGTTTCTCGTGCGCGAAAAACGCAACCGACTGGCCGTCGGGCGACCAGAATGGAAAAGTGCAGTCGTCCGTACCTGGGAGAACTCTCGCCGCCCCGTCATTCAATGGCCGCACCCACAGCCGGTTGATCCCGTCCTCGCATCGGCCGGTGAACGCAATGTTCTTGCCATCCGGCGAGATCACCGCCGGTCCGCCTGCGTCGTTGGTAAACACGAAACGCACACCGGTCGGCGGGCGAATCGACGCCGTGACCATCACCGGTGTCGAGGACGCGTTGCGAAGATACGCGACGCCAAGGACGACGGTTGCAACAAACAAGACCGCCGTCGTTATCAAAAGGAAGCGATCCTTCGTCTTTCGCTTTGCAACAATCGGTGCTGGTGCGCCAAGCTGCGACCCGCCCTCGGCGATCCATTGCAGTTGGAGTTTCACGTCGTGGGCGGTCTGGATGCGATCGTCCGGGCTCTTGGCGAGACAGGTCCGTACCAGATGTTCGAGCGCGGGCGGGGTCATCGGCTGAAGCTCCGCGATCGCCCGCGGCTGCGACGACATGATCGACGCAATCAGACTCGCTCGGCTGCTGCCCTCAAACGCCCGCTTGCCCGTGGCCATCTCATAAAGCACCGCCCCGAACGCGAAGATGTCGGTCTGTTGGTCGGCCTCCTTGCCTTCCAATTGCTCAGGGGCCATGTACTGAAAAGTACCAACGATGGAACCCTCTCTTGTCAGCGGCTTGGTGATCGTCACCGCGTCCGGCGCAGCAGGGAGTCCCGACTGCCCGGGTGTGTTCTTGGCCAACCCAAAATCAAGAAGCTT
>JADFRO010000368.1 GCA_022561255.1 Planctomycetota bacterium
GGCCTCGCGCTGCGAGCGCCGAAGGAGCTTCGTGAGTCGCAGCGGCGCGCGCACTTGCGGGTATCGCTTGTCGGGTACGACGCGATCATCGTTGGCTTCGGGATTCCCACCGGCGAATCGGCACCTGCCTGTTGTTTGAACGTGCCGCGGATTGAGGGTTGGATCGTTGATCTCTCCTCGGGCGGAATCTCGGTGGTGATCGATCGAGAGGCTCTGCGCCCGATAAAGAAAGTCGATCGGTTCTTTCTCGCTTTCGAACTACCCGGCGTGGAAAACCCGTTCGCGATGCTCGGGCAGGTTCGTCATCTTCGAGAAGTCAAGAACGGCGAGTCCGTCCGTATCTCCATGCGGTTCTGCTCGTGGGGCGGTCTCCCTCTGAGGCGCGAGACGGGTCGAATTTCGCGGTTTGTGGCTGATCACGAGCGGCGCATGCTCCGGCGGAACAGGGCGTGAACCGACGGTGATACCTGTGGAGTAGAGGATGTCGCGACAGCATGGCGACCATCAGCCTGAACGACGGCGTGCGGCACGACGTCAGTTGCAGGATTGCCTCGAAGTCGTACTGTCCGCCAACAGCGGGACGGACGACTGGCGGTGTAAGGCCTCGATGTTAAATGCGAGCCCGCATGGGATCGCCTGCCGCGCTGAAGCATCCGAACTTCAGGATTGTGCGGTGGTGGGAGGGATGGTTCGGGTGGAGTTTTGCCTCGCCGGCGTGTCGGATGGGTTCGACATCACCGGACGAGTTGTGAACGTGACGCGTGGGGCGACGTCTGGCCAAGTGGTCCTAGGCCTGGAGTTTGTTGCGGATCCGGCGTCAGCCACCGACCGCGATCGGTTGTGTGAAGTGCTGGGTTAGTCCCGCGTCGGCGGGAAGTAGCGTGGAGCGTTGACGATGAGTACGACGAAACTTGTTACCGCCGAGCAGCAGGATCAGGTTCTGCTGGACTCGATCCAGCAGCAGCGCCAACTCGTTGTAACGTACAACAGCGACGCTGGATGGCGTACGTTCAAGGGCTGCTTCGTCATGGGGTCACCCTCCTCGGGGGAGATGGTGCTTCGTCTTGGCCTGACCGAGCCGAATGTGAGCACTCTTCTTCCCGGTGAAGGTGAAACGGTGGGCGGAGCATTCCGCCTTGGACACAAGAAGTGCATGTTTCGCTGCCAAGTTCGGTCGCTAGGACAACAAGCGGGCGCGGCCGTGCTGACGGTGACTTGGCCCGACGGGCTTCAGCAGCTTCAGCGGCGTGCGTACGAGCGGGCTGAGCCTCCAGCGGGCACGATTGTGGCTGTTCGCTTCTGGAAAGAGGTCGCGCCGTCGGATGCCGGGATCGGTGCGCGAGACGTTCGCCACGGCCAACTGGAAAACATTTCGTGCGGTGGAATGCGGATCAAAGTGGCTGACCCACACGACGTGGAACTCGCGGCCACGTACCGTTGCGTGTTTGCTCCGAGCCAGGGTAAGCCGTCGATCGTGCTCGACGCTATCTTGCGGCATCGAGAGGCCGTCGATCAGGGGCGCGCGTCACTCGGGTTTCAGTTCGTGGGGCTCGAAACAACGCCGGAAAAGGTGCGGACTCTCGACCGTCTGGCGAAGCTCGTCAGTCATTTCCAACAAGCTCGCAGTCGCAAGGCGCGCAAGCACGTCCGCGCGTAAGCGCACAACGCTGCGCAGCGAGCAACGCAACGCTACCTGCGCGTTCTTTGAAGAATCGACTCTACGGCGATCCTGCTCTTGCTCAGCAGTTGCCGTACGGCGGAATGTCTTCCTCGGTCATCGGTCGTCGCCCGTTGGACGAAAGTTATTGCCCGCTGATCGTCGCGGCGTAGTTGCTGGTCTAGTAGAGCGAGCGCCCGCGCGTCACCATTGATCGCGTTCCGCAAATCGGCGGCTGAAACGCGCGCAAACGTTGAAAACGCCTCATCGATCGACCAGTCCGCCGCCCAAGCGACGAGTGTCGCCTCCGCCTTCTCCAAGCTGCGCATCGCGTCGTGCAGACGATCGCGCGATCGCTGTGCCTCATCCAAGCGCAAGTCGAAGAAAGCTGAATCGGGCTGCTGGGATGCGAGAGCGCGAAAAGCGGCGACGAAGGAGCGTGCGCTGCTGTTGAGCGTTTTTCTTGCTGCAAGCCATCTGGCGAGTGCGTTGGTTCGGCCGAGCGCCCCCGCCTTGGGTTTGTAGACGCCGGCGATCGCCAACGCCGCGGCGGCACCGAAAGCGGCCATCGTGATCGCCAGTCCAATGACTTCCCCGGTCGACATGAACGCCTCTTAGCTCCCTCCGAACAACCCCTTGGCGTAGTATACACCATCACCCGCCCTTGTCGGCCGCCGTTACGTGACCGTACAGGCGTTTCTAGAGCGCGGTCAGGCATCGATTGAGACGTGTTCCGAGGCGCGACCGTGAGCGAGCAGACGATCGGAAATCACCACGGATCGCGGGAACGCTCCCTTACGGTCGCGGCTCTGTTCAGACCCACCCATCGAATGACGTGTGACAGAGCAGTAGGCCGTCATCGTCGGACAGAACGACCGTCTACCGCTGGAAGTTGTTGTCGGATACGATGGGTACGTCGTTTGGAATGGCGAGTGCGTCGACTTGACGGTCGTTTCCTCGCCCGCGATTCACCCTACCGGGAGATCATCTAAGATGCACGGCGTTCTATGGACTGGGCTAGCGATCGTCGTCGCGGTGTTACCGCGCGTTGCTTTCGGCGCCGGAGATCGACTGACCGGTCGCGCCTTCGCGACGCGCTCCGAGGTGATC
>JADFRO010000042.1 GCA_022561255.1 Planctomycetota bacterium
TCGTCGTGCGTCGACCGCTTCCAGCTGGAGCCGCGCAGATCCTTCCCCTTGGCAGCCTCGAAGTTGCCATCCACACCCGCAAGGAAGTCGGTCTCGCACTGCAGCGCTTTAGCGGCTTGGGGCGTCATGATTTCCTCAAAACTTGAAACGAAAATCGCTTCGTACAAATCCTGCGTCGCACGCCATTCGATGGGCGCGTCCAAGCAGAGCCGCGACCGTGAGCGAGCGAACGATCGGCAATCGCACGCGAGCGCGGGTCCGCTCCCTCACGGTTGCGGCTCGGAACAGTTGTAAATCGCTGCCCGACCGAGCTCTAGCGATCTCTATTTTCTCCGCTCCGTACGGAAGAAACCAAGCGTACACCGCATTGGCTGCAAAACGTCGCGCGACGATGTTCCACGCTGCCGCAACGTTCTCGCGGACAGCGAAGCGCAATCGTGCGCTCGGCCTCGCCCTTCTGTCGAGGTCGAACGAGTCGCACCAAACGGGTACCGATAAACTCGATCCCGCTCCAGAGCAAGTAGCAAACGCCGAACAGGAACGCGGCGCAGCCGAAAACCAGGATCCCGACGACGAGAAGCAGATCACCATGCATGACCTTCCTGCCCGTTCATTGTCTCTCACGCCCCTAGCGCAGGTCAGCTCAACACGCCAAGATCCTTACCGCAGAAGATGCAGTAGCGATCGGTAAAGTGCACAAACGCCTCGCACGCGGGACATCGCGGAACCGCAGCCACCAGCCGTTGTCCGCAACGGATACAGAACTGATCGTCCCGTTGAACAGCCATTCGACACTTCGGACAGGTCGTCCCCACCGGGTTCGCTCCCACGCGCGGGGGAACCACCGCATCGACGTAGGTACCAAGGCCCTCGTCCCGCGTAAACGCCGCGAGCATCGCTTTGGCGGATTCAAAACGCCGCTCTCGCCGCGTGTAGCAGCGGCGGAAGGCCTCGTCGAGCCACGCGGGAACCTCCGGGCGGACGGAGCTGGGAAGGTCAAACCCCTGCGGACGCTCGCCGGTCAACATCTCAAACAGAACGATTCCGCACGCGTATAGGTCACTCCTGCCGTCGAGGGGACCGGTTTCCTTCTGCTCCGGCGACATGTAAGCCCAAGTGCCCGCGACGCTTTGGCCGCCCTCGGTCAGCAGGCTACCGCTTTGCATCATCGAATGGGTCGTCTCCCCGCCGGCGGCGCCCAGACCAAAGTCGGTTACCTTGACCGCCTGTTCGCTGATCGACGCCATCGACTCGATCGGGTGGCCCAGCAGAATGTTCGCCGGCTTGATGTCACGGTGAATCACGCCACCCTCATGGGCCGCGACCAGTGCCCGGAGGATGCCCCGCATCACCGTCGCGGCTGCCTCGATCGGAAACGACGCACCGAGCGAATCGATCGCCGCGCGAAGCGACGGACCGTCGACGAATTCCATGATCAGATACGGCGGGTCACCATACGGATCCATGTCGAGCGCCCGAACGATGTTCGGATGGCGCAGGCCATGCACGGCGACGCCCTCTCGCCGGAGATTGCGAACGAACTGAGGATCGGTTGGGATCTTGATGGCGACGACTTCACCGAACACGTGGTGCCTCGCCTTGAAAACCTCACCGAAACAGCCGCCCCCCACGCGCTCTTCCAAGAGATAATTGTTGATGCGGTCACCCTCGCGCGGCGCGGCCATTGCTCAATCCTTCCGGTCCGCGCTGTCAGATGATCAACCCTCCTCGAGCCGCTCAGCCTGATACTCGCAGACCTTCAGATTATAAACCGCCGCAGCGAGGAATCCAAGCAAAAGCAGTATCCATGTGAAACCGCCCAATCCGAAGATACGACCGATCAGACAGAATGCGACAACGGCGTCCGCAACGGCGTAGCCCGCAAGCATCAGCGCCACAGCCAGGTTGGAATCCTTCGCCACCACCCACGACGTCACAAAGAACGTCGCCCACGGAAGCGCCAGAACGATCCCGATCCAGGTCACCACGTATTTCAACGTCTGCCAGACCGTGGCTAAGTCTTCTGGGTGACGGTAAAACCAGATCACCGCACCGGAACCGGACACGACGAGAATCGCCGTGACCACCTTACTGCCGACATACTGACCGATTGTCGTCAACATGCGATCACCCGTAACATCAACGCGCCCGTGAGGATCACCGCGAACCCCACTTCGCTTCCACGCGGTCCGCACACACGGCACATCTTGCCATCCCAAACGCCGCCGTAAAGCAGCCGTACCCGTATTCGGCACACAGGCGGAATTATCACCGGTTTGGTAAGAATTGGGGTGGGTCAGACTTAATCGGCGTTGATCGCCGCACTGGCCGTCACGAGCTTGTTCTTGCCAGCCGCCTTCGCCTCGTAGAGGGCTTGGTCCGCACTCCTCACCAGCGTCTCGGCGTGTTCAACCTTCGTGGTTCGCAGACTGGCGATTCCAATGCTCATGCTCACACGAATGCCGGGAAACCGCTCGGACACGTCGCGCGCAAACTGAATGACGATCTGCTCGCCGAGTGTGGCCGCCTGCACCGAATCCGTCTGCGGTAGCAGGATGATGAACTCGTCTCCGCCGAACCGGGCGGCCACGTCTGCCGACCGTAGGCGCCCGCTTAAGGTACGCGCGGTGAGCACCAGCAACTCGTCGCCTACGTGATGTCCATACTTGTCATTAGCAGCCTTGAACTCGTCCAGGTCGATCATGATGCACGACAGATCCCCGTCGTACCGTATGGCCTCGGCGAAGCACCGCTGAAGCGTCTCGTTGAAGTACCGCCGGTTGTAAAGCCCCGTCAGCGGGTCGCGCGACGCGAGTTCGCGAAGCTGATGCGTGCGGTGTGCAACGCGTTCCTCAAGCTCCGCATTGAGGCGAATGATGCGCTCGTGGGTCTGCTGGTGCTGATCGGCCATCTGGTTGAACGCGCTGGCGAGGACGCCGATCTCGTCACGTCGAACCACAGGGCTACGAACATCGAGCTTCCCCTGCGAAAACTCCAGCATCGCGTCGGTTAACCCGTCCAGCGGCGCGACGATCCGCCGGATCACGAGGAAACCCAGCGGAACGGCAACAAGCAACGCCAGGGTTCCCACGCCAACAACGAGGTCGAGCTTGCTCGACATCGTCCGCGTCCAACCATCACCGATCATCCCCGTACGGACGTACCCCCGCAACGTTCGCGCGTGCGGGATGGACATCTCGTCGGACGTATCCCGCGAACTGATTGGGTAGGTCACATCGAAGAAGATCGGCTGCTTGCCACTCTTGGCATGTAAGATCGGCTCGCCGGGAACGGGCACACGCTCTCGCCCGTTCCGCTCGAGGCTTTGCAGAAGGTCTACGTTATGATGCTCCGCGACGGCGAGCTGTCGCCCGTCGACATCTGAGATGATTACGTACAGCAGCGGCGCGCCGTTGGCGTGCTCGATCGCCAATGGCTGAAGATCGTCGAGATTCCCGCTTGCGATCATAACCGCTGCCGCCTCGGCGAGCAGCTCGGCCGCGTTGATCGCCCGCTCCTCGATCTGCGCTCGAGCAAGCTGACCGCTTGACTGCAGAAGATAACCGGAGACAACCCCGGTCACCGACAGCGTAAGCACCACCACCAACGCGGTGGCTTTGAACTGCAGCGTTGACATCGCCGAGCGAACGACACGCCAGGCCGATGGGGCCACGCGATCTTCAACTTCGTATACGGAGGGCGCAACCATAGAAACCCCAACTTCGTGAGCGCGGTCCGATCGAGTGCCACGCAGGGAACAGCCCTCGCAGCTCGACGCCACCTCACTGATCAAGCTATCGACGACCTCGGAGAAGCACTGAACCGGCCGTATCGGCGTTCAGACGCGCCTATCGCGGCCAACCGGCGCGACCGACCAGTTGAAGGTCCGAAAACCGACCGCAAGCCCGGTGTGTCCAATAGCGAGCACCGGGGAACGGGCGGGGCGCACCGAGTGCGCCGGGACGTGGAAAGATGGGACGTCACTGGAAGATGTCGGCGTTACGAAGCGTCGGCCTGGGCGGTTGTGTTGGATGCGGTCATCTGTCGCGAGCGCTCGCGAAGCGTGTCGAGCGCGTCGCGGACCTCGTTAGCCATCCTAGCATTGGGGAAGTCGCGAATGAGTTCCAAACCGGTGTCCAACGCGTCCTGCCACCGCTTTTCTTTGACCGCAAAACGGAACTGCACGCCGACCTGCAACAATTTTTCCTTAAAGACGTCGCGCGCCGTGTTTTGGAGCGCCTTAGCCTCCGCTGGAGAGAGGTACTGATCGAGCTCCTTGAGAACCTCGATCGCGTGGTCGGTATCGCTGCGACGAACAGCGAGATCCCATGCAGCCCGAAGCTCCTGCTTGTGTTGCTCCTTAAGAGTCCCCATACGATCCTGCAGGCTCAACACACGCGCGTCCTCCGGCAGGGCGTGCATGAGTCGATCGATCTCGTTTTGCGCACGGTCCCACTCGTATGACGCGAAATGACTCTCGATCATCTCGATCGCTTCGGCGAGCTTAGCCTGGATACGCTCGTTACGAGCGTCGTCCAGCTCCTCGCGACAGGAATCGGCCTCGTCGTTATACCCGAACTGTTGCTCCATTTTATCGATGAGCGTGAGCGCCGCCTCCCAGCGTTCGCCGCGGAGATCCTCGCGAATCGCTGACCGAAGAGCCCCGAGTTCCTCCCCTCGGTGCGCGAGTGATTTCGCCGCGTCCGAGATGCGCGTGTTATCCGAAATCTCCTGCAGCATCGTTGACTGTTTCGCGATGGCCTCGTTCAGATCGCGCGCGATCGTAAGTTGACGTGCCAGAGAAGCTTCGATCTTCAGGAGCAGCGGTGTCAGCGTCAGCGCCAGGATTGCAACGAAAACCAAAACGCCCCCCGCCATTACCATCCAAACGCGACCCGAAGATGCAAAACCGCTCAGCCCAGCGCCCGCAAGCAAAACGCCGCCGATCGTAGCGGCTATGCACACCGCCCGCTGCAGGGCCCGCAGCTGTGGGAATCGCTCTGGAGGACCGATCATTCGAGCGCCGTCTCGCTAGTCATGGCTGGCAACCGCACGGGGCAACTCCCCCCTCGTTCCACCATCAGTACAACGCCCACGCCGGGGCACAAGGACACCCCCGCGTCGCCGCTCATCGTAAACGGCGGCTCGTGGGCGTCAACAGCAGGCGACGCCCGTGTCTTGTTTCCATGTACGGTTAGTCCGATTCGTTCACGGCCACGACGACCGCCACCTCGTCATCGCGCTCCCTGTTCCGCTTCTCGCATGCCCGCCGCTCGGCCTCCGCCAGTGCTTTGAGATCGGCCTCCGTGAGCGCGACGCAATTGGCGACGAGTTTCAGAAAGACGAGCGTACAAAGCCCGCAGGGGATCCCCCAAACGAATATCAACCACCCACCCATGACGCCGTTTCCTCCCGAATCGGGTGGATTATCGGCGGCTGGGGCAAGCGACCTGCGTTAGGTGGCCGGCATTTCACATACCTACACTACGGGCGCAGAACCCCGCCGACCCTGGTCGAATTACGCCTCATCGAGATTCTATTACGCGTTGCGGTAGGTAACGAAATCGGCCATGAGTTGCGTCGTGATGGTGCCGGGCTTCCCGTCGCCGACGATGCGCTTGTTGATTTCCGTGATCGGCACGACCTCAGCGGCCGTTCCCGTTCCAAAGCACTCGTCCGCCACGTACAAGTCGTGGCGCACGAGCGTCTTCTCGCACACCTTGATCCCGCGTTTGCGTGCAAGTTCCATGACCACCCCGCGCGTAATGCCTTCGAGAATTCCAGCGCTGCTCGGCGGCGTCAACAATTCCCCACCGCGAACGAGGAAAATATTGTCGCCCGTACACTCCGCCACGTGTCCATCGACGTTGAGCATGATGGCCTCGTCCGCCCCGGCGTCACGAGCTTCCAGCTTGGCCATGACGTTGTTGAGGTAGTTCAACGACTTCACCCGCGGACTCGTACTGTTCGGATGGTTGCGCGTGATGCCCGAAATAATGCACCGCAAACCGCGCTTGTATACCTCCGACGGATACAGAGCGATCTTGTCCACGATGATGACAAGGGTGGGACAGGCGGTGTGCAGCACCGAGATGCCCAGCGATCCGACGCCGCGCGTCGCAAGAAGGCGGATGTAGCCATCGCCGGTGATTCCATTGGCCGATTTTGTCTCGCACATCGCGTCGCTGATTTGCTGCGCCGTCTTGGGCAGTTCCAGGCGTAGCGCCTTGGCCGACTCGAAGAAACGCCTGATGTGTGCCTGCTCCTTGAAAATCTTGCCGTTGTAGATTCGGAGACCTTCAAAAACGCCGTCACCGTACAACAACCCGTGGTCGAAAACGCTGATGGCCGCCTGACCGGCGGGGACCAATTCGTCTCCGACCCAAACCTGCAGATCAGACCGCGGTGCAAAGGGATTATCCTGCAAGGTATTCACCTCGATCGATGCCGTACTCATAACACCACCTCTGGTTTTTGCGGCTCGCTCTTATGCTCCACGGCGGTGGGGGCTCCCGCCTCGCGAATCACACCTTCCACCAGTGTCAACGTCCGGTCGGCCCGTGAGGCGACGCTGGCGTCGTGCGTAACCAAGATCATCGTTTGGCCGGCCTCACTGAACTCAGCCAACAAGTTCAGAATCCCGGAACCGGTCGTGGCATCCAGGTTACCGGTAGGCTCGTCCGCCAGCAAGAGTGCGGGCTTGTGGACCAGGGCTCGGCTGATCGCCACGCGCTGCTGCTCTCCGCCGGAAAGTTCGTTGGGACGGTGCTTTACGCGATCGATGAGCCCCACGCGATCCAACATTTCCAGGGCGTTTTGTCGCGCAGAAACGCGGGTTTTCCGCCACGCCCAGAACGAGTTCGACACCAACGCCGGCAGCATGACGTTCTCCAAAACGTTCAACTCCGGAAGAAGGTGATAAAACTGAAAGACGAACCCGACCTCGCGGTTGCGGTAAGCGCCCTGCTTCGATCTCGATCCGTCGAACACGCTCTCGCCGCGATAGGATACACTCCCGCTGTCCGGGGTATCCAACGCGCCGAGCAGATGCAGCATCGTGCTTTTGCCCGAACCGCTCGCACCCATAATCACGACGAATTCGCCGGGCGCAACGCTCAGCGACGCTCCGCACAGAACCTTCACCTGGGTCGATCCCGAACCGAACGATTTCCGTAAACTGCGAGCTTCAAGTATGGGCATGGCCATGCAACCTACTCGTACCGAAGCGCTTGAACCGGCCATACGCGCGCCGCCACAAACGCCGGTATCAGCGAACCCACCATCGAGGCAAAAACCGCGATCAGCCCGATCCATATCGCATCCGCCCGCTTAACGACTTCGGGAATTCGGTCGAACGAATAGATGTCCGGACTCCAGACACGAAGTTGCGGATCCAGCGACGCGAGAAAGTCCTGAATGTCGTTGATGTTCCATACGAAGAACGACCCGAGCGCGATCCCCAGAATCGATCCCAATACACCGACCGCCCCGGCGTACGAAACAAACAGGACCGCCACCCCGCGACCCGAAGCGCCGATCGCCTTCAAAATACCGATGTCCCGCGTCTTCTTCTCGACGATCATGTAAAAAATGCATCCCACAAGCACGATCGCCACCATGCTGATCAACGAAAACAGAATCGTGACGAGCACTTTCTCCTTCTCAACCGCCTGAATGAAAGGCCGCTGCAAGTCTTCCCACGTGGACACTTCCATCATCGCCAGGGCGCGCTCGTCGTCCATCGTGAGTCCAGGCCCCAGCGATAGGTAGAACTCACGCCAAGCGTCCGCAATCAAGGCCTTAGCCTCGTTCATGTCGACCCCTTCGTGCAGACCGACTAGCAACTGGTTCACCCGAGGTTTGGTAAACCCTCCGCCCGCCAGAGGTTGCGCGTCCATCGCAAGCTCGCGCTGCAACATGTCCGCGTCAACGTACACGGACATGCTGTCGATCTCGTAAATCCCTGACCGCGAATCGTCAACGTAACGCAGCGCGAGACGCGCCGCAGGCTGCCTGTTGGGGTTGCCCGCGGGGCTCAACGGGATCAACGTCAGCGCAACGTCGGTACCACGGGCATACACACGATCGAAGTTCCCGTCCGAACGACGAATGTTCAGAAGGTCACACCCGACGATGATTCCCGGGCGCTTGGAACCGCGGTAACCAGCCTCACCCACGTCAACAGCGAAAACACGCTCCGCCGGGACGAACGGCCTCACTCTGGGCAACAGTGCGCGCTCAAACGGCAATCGATCGAACGCCTCGATCGCCGCTGCATCCGTCTCGTTGCTGCGCCATAGCGCGTTCGCGGCGGCCAGGTCCGGCGGAAGCGTCATCACACCGTTCTCGCCGATGCCGACGACCGGCATTCCCTGCGGCTTGAAGGTCGTCGTCCCCGGAAAATACCGCTCATAGTGTAGCCCGCGCTTGAAGTCGTTCAGTTGAACGTAGTCGTCCAGGTGAATCCCCTGAACGCGCGCCGACACCGTGAAGTTCGTCGCCGGAATGCGGAACAGGCCGTACGTCCAGATCGACGGCGTGGTCAGCCGAATGACCTCAGGCAATCGGTTCTCGATGAACCGGCTGAACTCTTCGTAATACGGAAACCCCTGCATCGAGCGGTTGTCGATGATGATTTCACTGTGCAGACCGCGGGAACGGTCGCGCACCGTGTCGAGAAAGCCGCCCATCACGCTCATCACAACAAGCACCATCGCAACGCAAAGCATCACGCTGGCGATGCCGAAAAACGCGATCATCTTGGTGCGAAGGTAGCGCCAAGCGAGGAACCACTTGTACATGCTTAAACGTCCTTGCCCGCGGCCGCCGGCGCCGTATCCACGGAGCTCGTCCGAACGGGACGCTGCAGGGGGAACAGAATAACGTCACGAATGCTCGGGCTATCGGTGAGCAACATCACCAGCCGGTCGATCCCAACACCAAGCCCGCCGGCAGGCGGCATCCCATACTCCAGCGCCGTGATGAAATCCTCGTCCATCACCGCCATCGTCTCGTCGCCCTCACCCGCGACCTTGCGACCTAAGTTTTCCGCCTGCACGGCGGGATCGTTCAACTCCGTGTATGCGTTACCCAGCTCCATTCCGGCTGCGAACGCTTCAAAGCGAAGTGCGATCGACGGATCGTCGGGGTGCCTCCGTGTCAGTGGACAAATCGCGGCTGGATAATCCATCACGAAACTCGGTTGGATTAGATGGCGCTCGACGGTGGCCTCAAAAACATCGTTGACCACAACGGCGTCATCCTTCTTGGCATGAGCGATCCCAAGTTTATCCGCCTTCTTGCGCACGGCTGCGTCGTCGTCCATGGAAACACCGGCGTACTCTTTAAGCAGATCAGCGTACCGAAGGCGAGGCCAGGGTGGCGTGAAGTCCAGGAGCTTATCACCCCAAACCAACGCCAACCGCCCGCCGTTGATCTTGGCGACCATCTCCTCAAACAGCGCCGCGCGATCGGGCTTGTCATCACCCTCCGCACGCTCCCCCTCGGTCGCGGCACGGGCGAGGATGTTTTCCCGACCAACCGCATCATACGCCGCCGACACCATCTGCTCGACCCGGTGCATCATCACCGTATAATCTGCGTAGGCCTCATACAGCTCGACCATCGTAAACTCGGGGTTGTGCTTCGTGCTGATCCCTTCGTTGCGAAAGTTGCGGCTGATTTCAAACACGCGCTCCATCCCACCTACCAACAACCGCTTGAGATAGAGCTCCGGGCTGATGCGCAAAAACAGCTTCATGTCCAGCGTGTTGTGATACGTCGTGAAAGGTCGAGCAGCCGCGCCGCCGTACATCGGTTGCAAGACCGGCGTGTCGACCTCGCAGTACCCTTCCGACACGAGACAATGACGAATCGCCTGAATGATCGCGCTTCGCATCCGAAAGACGTTTCGCACGCCGGGGTTGGCGAAGAGGTCGACGTACCGCCGGCGGTACCGCAAGTCCACGTCGGTCAGCCCGTGCCATTTCTCCGGCGGTGGCACGCTCGACTTGGCGAGAACGGTCAGCTTGTCGCACCACAGCGTCAGCTCACCGGTTTTGGTTCGGCCGACGACGCCGTCGGCACCGATGATGTCGCCGAGGTCCAGTTGTTTCAAAATCGCCCACTGCTCGCCGAGATCCTGCCGGGAAAGTCCCAGTTGCAACTTACCGCGTTCGTCGTGGATGGTCACGAAAGCGAGCTTGCCCATCATGCGAAGCAGCATAATGCGGCCCGCGACGCGCGCTCGCGTCTCGGATCGCTCCCCTACGCCGATGTTCAGCCCGTCACCAACCGCGCGGATCGAGGTCGTCGATTGAACGTCGGCGAACCGCCCACCGTACGGATCGATCCCCAGTTCGATCAGGGCGTCGCGTTTCTTGATGCGCTGCTGCCGCAGACGATCATCTTCGCTCATGGCATCGTCACTGTCATCAGGCGTTCGCGTGGGCGTTGCAGACGGCTACAGCACTCCCCGTTTTTGCCGTTGCGAGCCGCAGGCTTCAGCCTGCGCGGTTTCCCATCGTGTGATGCGTAACAAAGAGCGAGTGATCCGGCACACGAACACGCGAATCGCTCTAGTTCCGACACGCATCGATAGACGGGCTTTCCCGAGCCTCTCCGGCCGAGAGCAAAGCCCCCCGAAAGGGAGCGATCCCGCGCTCCCCGGTCAGCTCCAATCGTCCGCTTCCTCACGGTCACGGCTCTGCTCAGCCCCACTCATCAAACAACGCTTGACGGAGCACCAAGCGAGCGCTGATCCTAACAGGCGGATCACGTCGCAGCAATTCGAGAACAGCCGGCGAATGGTGTCCCATTCCGTCGCTGGGTGCGGGGCGGGGAAAAGATGTGCAAATAAAAACCCCACCCACGGAGTGAACCCTCCGCAGGTGGGGTGTGAATTCAGTTCACGTCAGGCGAGTCGATCCGGGACTCCTACCCGTTGACTCACCGCCTGTTCGGACCTTATTGTGGACAGCCCGAAGTGCCGGGGCGCGATGTGCCCGCTTGCTCGGGGTACTGCGCGGCACCGTGGTACAGGTCGATACAGTCGAGAATGTCCAGCGGCGTAACGATCCCGCTGTGGTCGATGTCCTCGCCGTAGATACCGAACGAAAAACCACCGCCGAGCGAATCGACCAGCTGCTCGATGTCGTCGGCGAACATGGCAAAGTTGCCGTCGACGTTCCCAGGGTGAGAGCGTAGCAACGTCGACCCGCCGATTATGTTGCCGAGGTAAGTAATCCGGGTCGTTGCGTTCATCGTGATCGGGCGCTCCAACGTCATCGTATACGTCCCCAGCGGACCCTCGACGTAATCCACGATCGAGTTGGGCACGTCGCCCACTTCTGCGGTTTCGCAGATGCTCCAACATTCCTTAGGTCTGCCCGGCGCCGCGGCAACCGACACCTGGATCGTATCGATGCCCAACGCATCGAACGGATCATTCGGCGGGTGCGGTCGTCGAGCGTCGACCACGTCGCGCGGAGGATCGATGTAGGTCACCGCACCCTCGTCGCACACCGACCCGCACGAAATGCGCAACTCACCGGTTGGACGATTACCGAGTTGATCGGCCAAGCGGATCTTGTAACACCGACCCACAACCGCCCTGTCATATTCCAACGACGGTGTCGTCAACTCCGGATCGCAAACGCCATCCGAATCCAGACTGCAAACCAGCGGTTCTTCGGCGAAGGGCGGGCACGCATCGCACCCCTCATAGAGCATCAGGTTGGTCTCAAGCGGCCCACCGTCGGTGCAGGTGTCAATGTGCAGGATTCCCGTGCACGTGGAGGTGTAGTCAAACCACAGGTCGTTTTCCATGTCGGGAGTACAAAGATCGCCCGGACAATGCAGCGTCGCCTCCGTCATGTCGAAAGGGATCCCCGGACCCTTCGGATCGGTATCCGTCACCACTTCCGCGTTCTGACAGAAGTCGTTGGGTACGGCGCCGGCGCTTGAGCATGGAGTCTTGATCTGCAGCCTATAGTTCGCTGCCGTTTCAGGCGTCTTGCCACCAACCATGATGTAGTACCGGTCGCCGGGCACCAAATTCTCCAGGCAGAGTCGACCGTTGCCTCCGCCCGAACAACCGGGCGTGTCATCGACACAGGCGAGCACGGATAACGAATTGCAAGCCGCTTCGTTGGACGAATGATCCAATGCAGAGAAGACTTGAATCAACGAATCCAGCGCCGGGTTGCTGCTCGTGCAGGTGTCGATCTCGACCGACCCATTGTCCGGTCCCAGGAAACTGTACCAGACCGTTCCCAAGGCGCGCGGCAGACGGTTACCACATACGCCGTTGTCTCGACAGTCATCGTCGATCTTGCACTCCGCTCCATCGTCGATTCCCCCGACGCACACCAACGGAAGACCGTTGTGACAGCACAGGTCGGGCTCGGTGTCCTTCGCCGTCGCATTCACGCCATCGCCCGTCAGGATTACGGGGATGCTTAGCGGCGTGGCGCCGGAATCTTCTCGCGTGCCGCTGCAGTCGTCGTTGGAGGGCGCGTCACTGCAGAATTCCGCGACTATGGGACTGCCGGCCGCCACCGCGCACTCCGCGTCCCAGCAGGTCGTGCAACAGAAGTCCTGGAACTCTATTAGATTGCATACCGCGGTACAGCAGT
>JADFRO010000043.1 GCA_022561255.1 Planctomycetota bacterium
ACGTTCGCGGTCGAGGCGTCAACTCGGAGGATGAGGTTTTTTTGAACTCCCAACTGCTGGACCCCAAGGAGGTGTACGACGTAGCCGTGCGGTTCCGCGAGGTGGAGAAACTCATTGAGCGTTCGGGATCGACTGAACAGTACGCTCGGGCGATCCCGGTTTTGCGCGAGCTTGTAATTGAAAGCCCAAACGCGCTGTTTTTGCACAATACGCTGGGCATGTGTCTGCTGAGGTCCGGAGACGCCGGTTCCGCGATCACCGTATTGGAGCGTGCGGTCGAAATCGATCCGCAGCACAAGCCGACACGACTTCTTCTGGCTGATGCTTTGCTTTCAGGGGGACGGATTGATTCGGCCTTGGCGGAGTTTGAGAGCATCGTCTGGCTGGACGAGCAAGACGTCGACGTGCGTCTCCGCTTTGCCGAGGCGCTGCAGCGTGTGGGTAGAACAGACGGCGCCGCGGAGCAATGTCGCCGTGCGATCGAACTTGCCCCAGATCGGGCAGGACCACACGCACGGCTTTGCGGGATGTTGCAAGATACGAAGCAGCTGGCAACGGCGGTTCGCAACTTCCACCAATTTGTCAACAAACACACCGGGGATCCGCTGTCGCACCTCAACCTGGGTTCCGCGTATCTGCGGCTCAAACGACGCACCGAAGCGGTCGCGCAGTTCCGTGAAGCGATTCGCCTGAAGGCGGACTTCGGTGATGCGATGATCAACCTGGGCATGACGCTCGTTGGAATGGGCGATGCGAAGGAGGCTCGAACAATCTGCCGCCAGGCGCTGACCGTTCCCGGGTTCGACGCGCAGGCGCGATACTGTATTGGGCGTGCGTTTCAGGCGGATGGGAGGATCAAGTCTGCGGTGTCCGAATACGAAAAGGCTGTCGCGGTGCGGCCTTCCTACGCGACGCCTGTCGATGAACTGGCTCGCCACTACGTTGGGCAGAGGCGTGTGGCCGATGCGGTGCGTGTTCTGAGACGCGGCGTGGAGGCGGACCCCCGGAACGTACGTCTGGCCAACTCTCTGGGACAGATTCTTGCGACGTGCCGCGACGACTCGATTCGAGATGGGTCGCAGGCGGTTGTACATCTCGAGCGCGCGGCGCAGTTGGTCGGTTTTCGTGACGTGCTGATTCTCCAGAACCTCGCGGCCGCCTACGCCGAAGTAGGTGAATTCGACCGGGCGGTTGAAACCGCCCAAAGAGCCCTCGCACTTGCCGAGAGTGCTCGAAACACAGCCGTTGCGGGCAAGGTTCGCAGCCAGCTGGACGGATATCGCCGGGGGCGGCCGTATCGTGATGCGAATCTGTAAGCCCAGCTCGTTAGAGCGTTTCACGCATTCGAGTACCGGGTCCGCCGGCCTTCGCGTAACATCGAATGTAGAGGAATCGCGCGGGCCAAAGCCAACGGTTCGGAACAAGAGAAACGTGAAATGTTCCAGTGGTTGGCAGGGTTATGGCTTGCGGAGGTCGAGTCCTCGTCGATGCAGTGGGGTCGACCCTTCAGCTCGACGTGATACCAGCGCTGCAAGAACGTCTGGTCGATTTTGGATTCAGTCAACGTCGGTCTTGCCAAGCAGTCTCGGGAAGAGGTTTCGCGGTGCCCCGTGTGCAGGTAGGATGGCCCGCCTGGATCGGGGTTTCGGTGGTAACCGTTTCGTATTGGCTTGGTGACTGACGGGAACAAATTCATGAGCGCTCGATGGACCGTAGCTATCGCCGGCGCTTCGCTGGCTGTCGTCTTGACGTTTTTCTGTGCGGGCGTTAACGCACCCGCCGTCGCCGGGGACGTAGCCACGTTCGGCAGGTCGGCCGTAATGGCTGCGCTCGCCGTAGGCGAAGACTCCGCAGCGGCCTATGTCGGATCGAACAAATGCAAGATGTGTCACGCCAAGCAGTACAAGAGCTGGAAGAAAAACAAGCATGCGAAGGTGATGGACATTCTCAAGGCGGGGAATTCTTCGGAGAAGAAAACGGCGCACAACCTCGATCCCGGCAAGGATTATACTACGGACGCGACGTGTCTACCGTGTCATACGGTCGGTTTCGGCAAGCCCGGTGGTTACGTCGTGCCGGCGGCGGATGACAAGAAGGCCGTCAAGCGGGCGAAGCATCTGGCCGGCGTGGGATGTGAATCCTGCCACGGACCGGGTGGTGCTTACCTCGACTTGCACATGGATCTACTGAAGTCAAAGCGCAAGTACAAGGTTGAAGAGATGTACGCCGCTGGAATGAACAAGCTCGGTGCGGACGTTTGCACGCAGTGTCACAATGAGAAAGGCCCGACGTTCGATCCGAGTCACCCTTTTGATTACACAAAGATGAAGGATCTCGGCGCACACGACCACTTTCCACTCAAACAGCGAGAGCCGTAGAACGCAGTGTTTCAGATGTGCGGCGGCTGCATGAGGATCGTGTGTGTGTCATCGACCTTCGCCGATTGCGAACAGGCTGATGCGCTGCGGACCGACGCTGTTGGTAACGAACAAGAAATACCTCGCGGTGAAACCTTCGGGGACCAGCGCGGCGAGTTCGCGGGGCAGGGTGGGGGCGACGGCGACGCCGAACGGCATGGGTGTGCTCCCCGGTCCATCCCCGGATCCTCCCAGAAGCATCAGCAGTTGTCCCGCTTCGTTGAAGAGATGAACGCGGGCGAACTCTGCGTCGGCGACGAAGAGGATTCCGTCCGATCCGATGGCGAGATGCTTGGGCTGACCCATGTCTCCGTAACGATCGCCCCGCTCGCCGATTTGCCGAACAAACTTGCCCTCGCGGGAAAACGCGAGAACGCGACCGCCGGTCATGTCACTAACAAAAACGCGTGATTCGCTTATCCCAAGCCCGGTGGGGAGTGCGTACGCCTCGGAATCTGCTCCGGTTGAGGCCGCGAAAGTAGCTAGGTGCGTCCCGTCCTGCGTTGAGAAGACGTCGATCTGCGACGAACCCGCGTCCGAAACGTAGAGGTGCTCGTTCATGCAAGCGACGGCCGTAGGTCGATTCGCCGTTCGATCCGGCGGCTTGAACACCCGGCGGTTACGTCCGGACGCGTCGAACGATACGACCTCGCCGCGCCCGGTGTCGGCAACGAATAGCGTTCGTTGTGAGTCGACGCAGACGTCCACCGGTTGCTCAAGCCTTTTGGCGCCGGATTCACCGATTCTGCGAGCCACGCCGGTTTCAAGGTTCCAATCGTGCAGAACCCGTAAGCCCGTATCGCAGATGTAAAGATGGTTGTCCGAGTATGCTATACCCGTAGGGTTTTGAGCGTACGATACGGCGGACTGTCCGCGAAGCCGTTCGACCAACGTCGCGCGGCGTCGAACCAGAGAATCCAACGAGTTGAAGGATTTAAGGTGAACGACATGAGCAACGGCGGGCGCAGGGGGGAAGTAAGCATACTCCGACTGGGTTCCGGAAGCGGAGCATCCGCCGAGAAGCATTATCCAGGTCATGGCCGCTAACACCGAGCAGCGCAGGCTGCCGCTCGATCGCACGTCTTTCAACCGAGTTGGAGCGCGGCGCATCATTTGTTGTGGCACGTCAGGCACAGAGCGCTTCCGGCGTTGGACGTCACGAGCATGTAGGACGTGTCGGCACTGTTGTGTGGATCGTGGCAAGAGACGCATTCGACCCGCCCCTGCGGGAGCAAGACGGTTCCCAAGGCGACCACGGTGGGCATTGGTCGATACCCGCGGTCCATCTGCGGATACGCGACGCCCACGGGATGGTCACTGGCGCCGTGGACGGCTCGGAACATGCTCCAACGCTGTTGGTTGGCCGGCCGCTCGCTTTGTTTACCCGCAATGATCGCGTCGGCAACGGTTCCGTCGTGACATCGAAGACACATCGTCGTTCCGGTCCCGGCTCTTGGGGCTTCTGTCGCAGTAGCCCTTCGTCCGATGGCCGTTCCGAATCGGCGCGATAAATCGGCTTTGGGATTCCAAAGCGGGGCGGCCTTTGGTGCGACCCGGCGGTGGGGTGTGTGGCAGACACCGCACGTATCGTCGCCGGCCCACGGCCGATCGCTGAAGTCGTGCTTGGACCCTTCGATTCCGCCGGATGCCCATCCGCCCAGGCTCGCGGCAGCGACCAGCGTTGCCATTGGCCACAACGTTCGTAGCTTCATCGGTTCACTCCGCTCATTAGACCTCTCTTGCGAGCGGTCGCCCGGCCCGCTGTTGAGTTGGCGTAGGGAAAGTTCACGTGCTCGCGTCCGTGACACATCAGAGTGCAGTTGCCGGCGAGTCGACCGGTGTCGACGAACGCAACGCGCCGCCCGCTCGGCGAGTTGGCCGGCGTGACAACGGAAAGGTCGAAGTTCATCAAATTGCTGTGGTTGCTACCGTCGCCCTGTCCGCGATAGACGCCGTGCGCGTCGTGGCAGACGCTGCATGGCGTACGCAGGTCCACGACGTGCAGTCGGTGGAGCGGGAAGCTCTCGTCCCCGATGATGCTCTCTCGACTGTGGCAGCCGTAACACAGGGCGTACGCTTCGGCGCTCTCGGCGGTAAAGTCGCGTTGCTCGTAGTTGCGAACGAGTAGAGGCTCAAAAATCGATCCGTGCGGACCGTTGGCGCCGGAACCGCCGAACGAGCGGGCGCTGTCGCTGTTGTGACAGTCCGTACATGTGATGATGCTGCCGGTGCGAAGGGGGGGAATCAAGCTGACGACGTCGGGATTTCTCCGGGGTCCGGTTACCGGGTGAAACGATGGGTTGGACGGCTGAAACTCCAATCGCGTGTTCGTCTGTGTGATTTGGCGCGTTTGGTTGCGTCGTGGGCGTGAGATGCCGTCAGCGTGGCACTTAAAACAAATCTCATAGAGAAACGTCGCGTTGTCGGTTGGACGACCCGTAAGCGTTACGCCCTTGACGTGCAGATTCGGGCCTTTGACCAACGGTCCCAGCGTTCCGCGGACTACGCCGATTGGATTGGGTTGAGCGGCGTGTGGGTTGTGGCAGTCGGCGCATTCGACGTGACGCCGCATCGTAAACGGATTCTCTGCGGCGTCGTGTACGCCGGTGCGCAATCGTCCGGTGTGGTTGGAGCGTTTGCCGATGTCGGCGGCGATGTTGAAGGTCGCAACGGCGCCGCTGTGACAATTAAGGCAGTTATCCTCCTCGCGAAAGGCTCGCAGCAGTCGCTCAGGCCGCCGGGCGGAATGGATTTTGTGGCAATTGATGCATCCGTTGTCGGTTACGGTTGCGTACTTGAGTCGTTCATAGGGATCGACGACGCGCGCCGGCGTTCGCTTCCGGCTCGTCGCGTGGGACGCGTGGGTCCAGCCCGATAGGTCGTGGCATGAAACGCAGATGGCTGACATTCGATCCGTAATGCGCAAAAAATCGCCGAGTTCGTTGTTGTGCGGGTCGTGACACGTTGTGCAATGCATCTCGCCGTGCGATCCGAGGGGAAGCTGCGGCGTGACGACCTCCGGCGGGCGAATCTGTCGGTCGGTATTGGAAAGTGCGCGGTCGTATCGGAATCCGATCGGATGATCGTCGGAGAGGTCGTTGGTCAGGTCGATCGTCCCGGGGGGAATCGTACGAGCCGTCATGACGATGGGCTGCGTGACCGGTCGGGAAAGTACGTTGCCCAGCGCGATCGAACCGTCGTGACAGCTTAAGCACATCTTCGACGGCCCCGAGGGTTGATCGATTCGCGCGTCCGTCGTCGAGCTCTGGTAAATGCGGTAGTGCGTCTGCGGATTCTCGCGGTTCCACAACGGCGTTTGCGGCGCGGCGTTATGCGGCGTGTGGCAGAAGATGCACACCTCGGTCTCGTGAACCGCGCGGATCGGCCCCGGCCCCTTCGCCGAGAGATCGTGTTTGGAGTTGACGATCGATTCATCCGCTCGGACCGTCGAGATCACCATCGCGGCACAGGTGGTGAAGACGACGGCGAGCGCGTAATCGGCTGGACTCAGGTGCTCAACGCGTTGGCGTCTCATGGGGGCGCCCTCAGATACGAAAAGAGCTGGACGCGCCGATTCCCGGTGTCCGCTACCCAGATCCGATCCTCGTCGTCGATCGTCAAGCCCGAGGGCAACCAAAACGCGCCGAGGTCCGTCCCCTCACGACCGAAGGCCATCAGCAGTTGCCCCGCCGAATCGAAAACCTGTACGTTCTCGAACTGTGCGTCCACGACGTAGATGTGCCCTTCGCTATCGAACGCGACCCCTTTGGGCAGTGAGAAATCGCCCGCGCCGTCTCCCTTCTGCCCGATCGTTCGGATCGGTCGACCCTCCAAGTCGAGTAGTTGAACTCGAAAGTTTCCGCTGTCCGAGACGAGGAGCTTATCGCCCCGGATGCACAAGTGCGATGGATAGTTGAACTCCCCAGGGGCGGATCCGCGCCGACCTATCGTTGCGACGTGTCGTCCGCTCAGGTCGAACCGGACCACTGTGTGGGCGTCTCCATCGACCACGTACACTTCGTTTCGCCCGCTGGCGAAGGCTATTCCCACCGGTCTTCTTAGGACCGCCGCGCCGAACCGGCGGACGTAGCCGCCCTGCGCGTCGAGTTCAACGACCTCGCCTCGCTTGGCGTCCGTCACGAACAGACGGTCGCCCGCCCACGCCACCCCGACGGGCGCCGCAAACTTCTCGGAAAGAAAGCCCGTCACCCGCGTGTGGGTTCGCCGCTCAAGATCGATCACGTGAACGGCAGACGCCCCCGTATCCGCGACAGCCAACAGCGATGTCGCATTGACGGCGATCGTGTGGGGACTGGAGAAGCGAATCGGCGGTCTGGGTCCACGAAGGGCTGAAGCAAACGCCTCCTTGCCCGAGACGGCTGCTCTTAAATCCCCGCTGTCGCGAAGGGTTCCAATTAGTTTGATACGCGGCGTGCTCGGCGGCGCCGGCCAAACTTGCGGTCGATCCAGCGCTGGAAACAACACGCCGCGCGGCCGCGCGCATCCCGCCACCTGGACGGCCGCGAGCGTTAGTATGGCGGCGAGCCCGGAGCGGCGCCATGCGACCGGAGCCCTCCCAACGCAAACCCGCCTGGTATCATGTTTCACGACTGCTGCGACGATGAGTCTTACCCGAGCCGCGGGCTTTAGCCCGCGCGGCATCACGAATTGTCGTGACCGTTGGCTTCGTCGCTGAGTCCGCGCAAGCTGAAGCATGCGGCTCAGGTAGTGGTGAGACTTGCGAACCACGTTCCTAATGTCGTGCAAGAACATCTCGAAACTCTCTCCGTACTCTTAGGTACAGGCCGAAGTCGTCTTCCTGGGAATCGGGCAGGTCGAGGCGATCGTACTCGAACGTCAACTCGCCCGAAAGATCGCCGAAGACGTACTCCACTCCGGCTGCGACGTCCCATGCGTGCGTTCTGCCGTCGGAGGAATCGTTCTCCAAGCGGTAGGCGATGCGATGAAGCGTTGACCAGGATTCACTCAGCCGGCGCCGGTGGTCCAATTCCAGGTCGAGCATGATGACGTCTCGATCGTCAAAGCCACCCTCGAAGAACAGTTGGGACAAGCGTGCGGAAGCATCCAGCGTGTGGTCGGCGCTCTGGATCAGGTGGACCAAGCCTCGAAGGTGATACGCGTCGTACGGATCGATCGAGTCGTCGAAGATTTCCAGCTCGGCGCCCAGCGAATACTTCTTGCGTTCGTAACGAACCCCGAGTCGGTGGTGATTGGTGCGATCGGCTCGCCGAAGAAACCCGCTCGAAACTTCGTCTTCCTGGTTGCGATAGGAGACGCGGTAGTAGGGCGTCCAACCGTTGGAAAACCGTTGTTCGAGGCTGAAGTCGACTCGAATGGTGTCGAGCTTGCCGCGTGCGGGTGTGCGGAACATGTAGTCGACCAGCACCGTATCGCCGTCGGCGATCTGTCCGGTCAAAATGCGCGCGATGCGCGTCACATTGCTGTGAATCAGCACGGTATAGTCCAGCCCACGGCGATAAATACGCCGGTTTCCCGCATCCGTTACGACAACGCCGGCCCGTACGACGTTGCGGTTGCGGAGAATGATCGGGACCGGATCACGGAACGCATGCGCTTCGTTGATCACGAGCCGCCGACCGTTACCACCCCTTACGTCTTCCGTGTCGTACGCCAGGGCGAGGTTGGCGTACAGGTGCCCGAAGCGGTTCCGGCGGTTGTATTGCCAGTCCACGGACGCGCCGTACTGACTGGTCTGCACGTCGTCCTCAACGTCCTCGTACAAAGCGAAGACGCCCGCTGTCGTCGTTAGATTTGTGTACATCTGATGAATCAGTTGGAAGTCAGCCCGGTGCGTTTCCACGTCCAGCCCTTCATAGCGCTCTTTGTTGAACTGATAGGTGTAGATCGTTTGCAGGTCGTCGGTGTGATGTAGGGTGAGGCGCGGGCCGATCTCGAACAGATCCCTTGCGAAATCGCCGCTCTCCTCCTGCCAGTGAATCAACGTGCGAATTTCGTTTTGAACCCCGTCGCCGAAGGCCAATCGGTGCTCGATGCGAAGCAGATCACGCGTCGTCTGAAACGGCCTTCGCGAACCCTGGTACTCTTGTTTCGTCTCGGCGTGCTCGTACGAAAGCTTGATCCCCTCGTGCTCGTTGATCTTCCACTCGATTCCGTAGTGCAGCGTGCTCTCGGTGAAGTGTTCGTCGTCGCGTTTTCGCGTGTTGCCGGTTCGATCCGTTTCGGTGTAATCGTAGGACAACTCCATCGGGAGCTTGTCGTCGGAGAGTACCCAGCTCGTTCCAAAGCCCGAGCGCCGCTCTCTCAGGGTCGGTTGAAATCGCCGAGTGATCCGGTCGTCCCGCCGCAGACCGTACACCGATCCGGAGACCTTTTGGCCTTGAAACAAGTTGAGTCGCAGATCGTATTGCAGCAGGTACGCGCCGTCGCGGTCACTTTCTCTGAATGCTCCTATCGTCTCTTTGAAATGACTTTGTGTGAGGGCGAAGCTCAGTTCGCCGCCGAAGTTGATCAACGCCGGATCCAGGATGGACCCGCTGAGCTGAAGGCCCAGACGTTCTTCGAAGAGGCGGTCGCGGTTGCGCTGCGATCGTTGGCTTAACAAACGCCCGCGCCCCGGCGTCTCGACACGGTTGCGCGAGATGTCCGCTTCAAATTCCAAATAGGCGTCGAGGTAATCGAGCGTGAGGTATCGTGGCGCAGAGGCCTGGGGGTGGTCGGTGCCCGTGCCGAAGGCGATGGTTGATGGTAACAGGGACAACGCGAGGACGAAGCCGCGCCACAGATTACAAGAGGTGTCGCCCGCACACCGCATCCGTGGCCCCTTAACGCACTTGCGAATTGCCCTCGACGCCGCACCGAGCCAAACTGTTACCGGCGTGGTATAGGCGATCGGACGCGCAGTGGCAACAGGAAAGTTCCTACGCGTCGTCGTCTGTGCCCGCGCCGGATCTCCGATTGGCAAGTATCCTGGCACGACGCGCGCTCTTGAATCGCCGGAGCTTGGCGGTATCGTGGTTCCCGCATAGAAGTGAGGATCGTCGCTGTGAAAAGACATCCAACACATCGGCTTTACTACGCGATGGCGGTTGGTTTGGCGACCGTTGCGGGGATGGTTGGCTGCTCGCAGGCAACGCGCGATCGGCTCAAGGCGTTCTTTTTCGAGATTCCCCCGGAAACGCAAGCTGCGACCGACGCGCCTGCGAAGAACGCCGGAGCCCACGAGGCCGAACCGCCCCGTCTTGTGATTCCAACTTCAGCCTACGCCTCGCTGCATCCACCCTTTGCCAAGCGAACTTGCAACGACTGCCACGACGCGACGGCCCGCATGGCTGTCCGCGTGGATTTGCTCGACGCATGCCGCCAATGTCATCAGCGGTATTTTAGCGACGAGGTTGGGCATGCTCCCGTCGGCCAGGGGGAGTGTATCGTCTGCCACGACGCACATCGCAGCGAACATCCGGCGCTATTGAAACTCTCGATCTTTGATACCTGCATCGAGTGTCACGACGAACCGGAGGATCTAAGCGAAGAAGCGCACGGCGTTACCGGTGTGGAGAACTGCACCAAATGCCATGACCCGCACTTCGGGTCGGGGATGTTGCTGAAAACCACGCACCGCGTGGGTACGCCGGTGGATGTCACGGAACGTCGGGATGAATTCGATGATTAACGGGAACGCGCACATCGGCATGGAACTACGGCCGAAGAATTCTCTACGCCGGTCACGACTACAGTAGTCTGACACCTGTGGAGCGCCTATAATCCTCGCGTGGAGCGGAGGGGGGTGTCCGTGCCGGGGGTCGACGTCCCAGTCACCTCAGTTGCAAGCCTAGCCTGACCGATATCAACGACGTGCAGTGGGCTCCCACGCTCGCTGAGGGGAGATTTGTTATCGGACGTTAATTGTGATATCATTAAGAGCCCGAGCGCGGTTGCGAAGGCATGCCGGGTTCGCTAACGTGCCGGATTGGTTAATTTGGTGAAACTCTCAAAACTTTCGAGGTGGTCTACTATGAGTCTGAATCGGTTTGCGGGTTGCGGTCCTGCCCTTCGAGTCTCCACGTTGCTCGCGACGCTGGCGTTTTGCGTGATGCTTGGCTGCGGAAACCTTGGCAGCGGTTGTCAGGGCGGCGGGACGGCCGACGACCTGGACGGCGACGGCGTACCCAATCTTAGCGACAACTGTCCCATGGACGCCAACCCGGGCCAGGAGGACGCGGACGGTGACGGCGTCGGGGATGTCTGCGAGGCGGGTGCGGGACAGGGTGATGCCGACGGCGATGGTGTCACCAACGCTCTCGATAACTGTCGCGACGTGGCCAACGCCGATCAGGCGGATGCTGACGGCGACGGCGTGGGCGACGTGTGCGACAACTGCGTCAACGACGCGAACAGCGATCAAGCGGACTTGGACGGCGATGATGTCGGCGACGAGTGCGAAGACGATCGTGATGGCGACGGCGTGCTCGATGTGACGGACAATTGTCTAACCGAATCGAACGCCGGCCAGGAAGATGGCGACGGCGATGGCGTCGGTGACGCGTGTGACAACAGCCCCAACGACCCCAATCCCGGTCAGGACGATGCGGACGGGGACGGTGTAGGTGACGCGAGCGACAATTGCGCTAACGACGCGAACGCGGATCAGGCCGACGAGGACGGGGACGGTGTCGGCGACGCGTGCGACAACTGCCCGGCCGATGCCAATGCCGATCAGGCGGACTCCAACAGTGACGGCGAGGGCGACGCCTGTGAAGGTGACGGCGACGGCGACGGCATCGCGAACGATGAGGACAACTGCATCGACGAACCAAACGCGGATCAGGCAGATGGCGATCAGGACGGTGTCGGAGACGCGTGCGACAACTGTACGACGGTGCCTAACGGTCCGACGTTGGGTACGTGCAGCGAGGGTGACAGCGGAATCTGCACGAGCGACCCGAACTGCGATACGACCCCCGGGGCGGGCGACGGCGTGTGCAGTATGAACCAGGAAGATTCCGAGGGCGGCGGTGTCGGTGACGGCGTCGGTGACGTCTGCGACAACTGCCTCACCGTGGCCAATCCCAACCAGGAAGACGGCGACGGCGATGGAACGGGTGACGCCTGTCCGGATGGCGGTGGCGGTACACCGCCACAGTCGCTGACCGTGAACGCGTCGGTAAGTCCGTCGAATCCGTTCCCATGTGATGAGGTAACGCTCAACGCGACGTCGGTACCAGCTGGTGCGGCGATCACCTGGACGCAAACGTCGGGGTTCCCACTGGGGATTGCCAGCGCGGCCAACCCACTCATCTTTTTCGCCCCCGCAGATCCCAACGACTCGCCGGGGAACCTCAAATTCACGGCAACTGCGGTGCGAGAGGGTTTCAGCAACGGTACAGCGATTGTGGACGTCAACGTCAGGGACTTCACCTCCGACCCTGATCTTGCGGACACAACCAAGAGCAGTGGTTCGGCCCAGCCCGGTGAGAGCGTACAGCTAACGCTGTCGGTGGCCTTTCGTGATCCGTGGCAGGCGACGTGGCGCCAAGTCGCAGGTAACATGCCGGTGGTAGAGGAGCTTACGCCGGACGGCGACAACATCAGCGCCTCGTTCGTGGCCCCGGCGGTAGAGACAACGACCACCCTGGACTTCGTGGCTGGACTCTGCGATCCGAACCTTCCGGGCGTTGGTTTCCTCGATGCTGCCTTGTCCGTCTCGGTTCAGGTGGCCGAGATTACATTCTTCGACTTGCCCGATACGATTGACGTCGGCGAATCCCTGCCCATGAACGTTCCCGAAATCATCACGGTCACGGGAGCACCGGACGGGTTCGAGCTTTTGTTCATCGCATCCGCTAACGGAGAGCTGCCGCCGGGTGTCGTGCTCTCGATCGACCCGAACACCGGCGTGCTGACGGTGACGTCCGGGGCGGACGGCGATACGTTCGATGTGACGGTCCAGGTGTTCGGCACCGCGGGCCTGCTTGTCGAAGCGACCGACACGATCACGATCACCGAGCCGGAGTAAGCGGATGTGATCTCATGTTGACGCTTGTGCGTTAGTGTTGCGTCACACCTAATTCGATGGGCTGGCCTGAACCGAGCCGCGACCGTAAAAGGGAGCGGACGATTGGAGATAGGAGTAGGGCGGGCTATTGCCCGCCGCACACCCCCCGGACGCTTAAGAAGTAGGGCGGGCTATTGCCC
>JADFRO010000369.1 GCA_022561255.1 Planctomycetota bacterium
CGGGGTTCGAGCAGTTGGCGCCCGACCAGAAGTTGATCCCTCCGGTAGCGGTGCACGCCTGCGGCGTAAAATTCGCGTCGCACTCTCCACACGACCCGCAGCACGCACCGAATTCGCACACGATCTCGTTGCACGTCGATCGCTCACCGTGGAAAAAACTACCGGCGTCCATGCACTCGGACTCGAATCTCTGAACGCACTCCATCCCCAAAGAAGAACAACACGCTCCAACAACCGGCGTGAAGCATAGCTGCATCGAGTACGCACCCGTGTTGAACACCGGAAGAAACGGGATCACATCCGGTAGGGGTGGCGAAAGGGCATTCGTTGCGACCAATCCCAGCACCTGACCCATGTCAAACGACGACGGCGTCGCAGCGGGATACGTTCCCGTATCGCTGGAATAAAGCACGTTCGTCGCCGTCCACGCGAAGCCGATGGCATAGTCAAACCCCGGTTCAAGAGGAATCGGATTGATCAGCGGACCCGTCGTAAAGAACGTGGGATTGCCAAAGCCCGGAGCGTCGACCACGAAAACCTGAAGATCCGAATCGATCGCCTCCGAATCTTCCGGCGGATAGCGCGTCCAGCTCGAATTGGCCTGTTTTTGATGGATCGAAACAACGATCGAATCGGGTATGACGTCGAAGGCCAACTCGACCTGGACCTGAACCAAGTCGACCGGAGAGTCGATGCGGTAGACGTTGCCGCGATAGCGCGAACTACCCGCCGGGATGTCAACAAGGAAATCGCCGATTACGCGACAGCCGGGATCGGGCACGACAGCCACGGCACGAGCTTCGAGCAGCTCAATCGACGCACCGTCGAGATCCACACGCACTGACCCGGATCGGAGTTTCTCTTTCTCCTCCGCTATCGCCGGCGTAAGCACCGAGCAACACACGGCTATCGCGCACACAAAAGAACAGAACCGTCGCATACCCATCCTCTCCTTCCAACACCGTCTTTAAGGTACCTACCCCGTGGAGGATTCCGCACGAAGAACCCCGCCCGTTGCGGCGAGAGACCGGGAATGGACGCAACCACCCCCAGTGTGCAAAGTCACCCCTCCAGTGGACCCCTCCGAGGTTGTACCGGGATTATAGCTCTTCCGTACCCCAGTTACCAACCCGCCAACACGGATTCTCCCCCAAGTCTCCCGCGTGCCCGAAACATTCATCCCCCGTCGATGGCCCGTCATTACCGGACGTCCCGGCGCCGGGTCCGATAGCGTTCGTGCGAGCGTCCTGCCGCCGGTCAGTCGAACGGCCGACCCGGCTGAATCCCCCCTTGCAAAAAGGGGGGGAGGTAATGATGCAGCCCGTCCCCAATGATGCACTCCGTCACACATCAATTGGCTGCCGTTCCGAGCCTGGCTGTCGTTCCGAGCCGCGACCGTGAGGGAGCGGACGATCGGAGTTTGCTGCGGAGCACCGAAATCGCTCCCTGACGGTCGCGGCTCCGTTCAGTCCCACCCATCGAACGACGTGGGACACGACGCTAGTCCGAGCTTACGTCCTGGTAATGCGTCGTGATCCGCGAGCCGATGCGCGTTGGCTGTGCACGCCCCAGGAACGTCGGCAGGCGGTCGATGGTCTCCTGAAAGCGAATCGCTCGTGAATCAACGTCGTCAATACGCGCTCGCTGCGGATTCTCCGGAGCGGGGGAATCGGGGATGTCCCGGTCCTGCTCACCGCGAATGACACCGTAGACCGTAAACACCTGCGAGCGAACCGTCACCCAATCACCCAGCGCAACGAGCACAGCCACAGCGTCGACGTAATTCTCCTTGCTCCTGTCTTCCGGCACGCCGGGCTTGGCGTCCCCCTTACCAACGACGCCCGAGTCGACGCGAAAGAGTTCGCGCGTGGCTTCTGGGTGTCGGACGTTGGCAAGCTCGCCGACGCTCATGAAACCCGTACCACGGCGAACACTTACGTCGGGGATGGGCTGGGGGGTGGCCGTTACGTCGCGCTTGAGCGACCAACCCCGGCCAAACATCGGCGGTGGCGGCAAGATCGTTGACGGCACATCGCCGCCGTAGTCTCCGGTGGTAACGGTCGTGGTGCCGTTGAAGAAAGAAATCTCGCGCGCGCCGCGATAGGCAACGATCGATTGCGCAAGCTCCTGACCGATCGTCCCGGCCTGATCGTTCTGCACCCATAGCTCAGACGGAAGCGGGTTGAGCGGATCAACCGCCACATTACTCACGAATCCGAGCGCGAGGCGAATGCTCGCCTGAAACTGCGTCGGTAGATGATCGATCGGAAGAAAGGGCAGACCCGCAAGGACCGTCCACGGCGCGGCGTTGAGATTGATGCGGCCATGCACGCGCAACCCGCCAAGATCGACCTTCGGTCTGGAGTCCGGAAGCGCAGTGCGCAGCCCTTCCGGATCATCCCTCGGATACGGACCGGGATTGCTGAGCGGCAGAGCGGTGAAGTAATCAAAAACCATTTGTCCCCACGGCAGGGCCAGCAGATCACCCGGAAGCGCCTCCTGAACCAGCGTCGGGTCGGGGTTGCTCACGAACGGATGCGTCAGATGCGCCGGAACGTGGTGGGCCGTTCGTTGACCCACGTCCTGCCCGGGGAGTGGCTCCTTGCCCTTGTCGAAAACCGGCAGGTGGCCGTTGTCGATCTGCTGGCGCTCGAGAATCGTGACTTCATACGCCTGGGGAAAATTGGCCAGGTTCTTAAACGGCACGCTGTACTTA
>JADFRO010000044.1 GCA_022561255.1 Planctomycetota bacterium
TGCACATTACAAATGTACGATATGAGCCTCAGAGCCCGCAAATGCGAGGACGTTGTCCGCGCTGCGTATCGGACGATCCGAGAACGGGCTGCCCGCTTTGTGCGTCGTGGCGGCGGGCGCAGTCGGAAGGGATTTCCCAAGTTCAACCAGCGTTATCGCGCAACAATCTTGTCAAGAATAGTCTGAGGGAATGGTGTCGGACCTACGAAACGATCGCTCGAATCGCGGTCGCGAGTTGATCGACCTGCTCGGGTGTTGTTGACCATCCGGGCGCGATGCGCACGGTTCCGTCCGGAAACGTCCCGATCGCCTGGTGTGCATAGGGGGCGCAATGAAGACCCGGACGGACCGCGATTCCGAACGATTCGTCCAGAATGGCCGCGACGTCAACCGGTGCGAGGCCGTCAAGCGAGAGTGAGATAAGTCCGACGCAGGCGTTCGACCGAGGCGTCGGCGATACGTGGATTCGATCGTCGTCTGCAATTGCGCTGAGAAGGCGTTCGATCATCTTTCGTTCATGGGCGAGTATTGCGGCTCCGTCCAGCTCGTCCAGAGCGGCGGACAACCCGGCTAGCCCTACGGTGTTGGGCATGCCCGCCTCCAACCGGGTCGGTAGCTCGGTCGGCTGTGTTGGGTGGATGGAGTCCGCGCCGGTACCGCCCTCGCGCCAGGGTCGCAAGTTCGTACGCGGACCGGCGTAGAGTGCCCCGGTTCCCGCTGGTCCCAACAGGGCTTTGTGCCCCGGGAAGGCGACGAGGTCGGCCCGGATCGCTCGTACGTCGATCTCCACCACTCCCGCGGTCTGGGCTGCATCGAGTAGAAAAACCGCATCGTGCTCGGTTGCGATCTTACCGATCGTCTCGACGGGTTGGATGGCACCGGTAACGTTGCTGGCGTGGACGGTCGTGATCAGCCGCGTCGCGGGTGTGATGGCTCGACGAACGTCGTCAGGGTCGAGCACGCCGTTACTCGATACGTCGACGCGCGTTCTCGCGATGAATCCGGTCTTGCAAAGGGCTTCGAGCTGACGAGACACGCTGTTGTGATCAAGTGCGGTGCATACGACGTGATCGCCCTGGCGCAGCGTTCCTTTGATGGCTATGTTTAGCGCGTCGGTCCCGTTGAGGCAGTGGATGATGCGTTCGGGCTCGTCGGCGTGAAGAAGTTTGGCGAGTTTGACGCGGACGCCGTCGACGACGCGCTCAGCGGCGATGGCGAGTCGATGGCCCGATCGACCGGGACCGCCTGCCTCATTCGTGAGAAAGCGCGACATCGCGTCGATCACACGTTGGGGTTTGGGCCAGCTCGTTGATGCGTTGTCGAAGTAGATCGTTGGTTTGGGCATTGCCTGCGCGCCTCGCGACGCCGCTGGGTCAAACGGCGAACGGGGAGTCTAGGCGCCCAGGTACTTGGCGTAAAGTGAACGAGCCTTGTTTGGGTCCGCCGTTCCCTTGATGATCGCTCGGCCGTCGGCGAAAAGCGTCAGTTCGAACGTGTTCACAACAGCCTTGAGCATAAATCGATTGTGGCACACAGGGGTCTCGGCGACGGGGCGAAGTTTCTCTGCGATGGCGGCGAAATCAACGTGAAGCTCACCCGCGGGAAGAACTTGAACTGCGTCGCGTCCGCAGAGCGTCGTGGTGCTTGAGGCTAGCGTTCCATCCAGGTAAGGGAATTCGCCGCGCTTGCAGCAAGGACAGTTTCCGTCGGTGTAGGCTGATTGAACGCGCATGTTCATCAGCCGTCCGGTCCATACGTCGAGGTGGACGAGATGGCGGTTGATCTGATCCGCTCGGCCGATGAGCAGTTTGATCGCTTCGACGGCCTGCAGGCTCGCGACGACGTTGACGGCGGAGGCGAGCACGCCCGCGGTGTCGCAGGTCGGATTCATCTCGGGCGGTGGGGCTTCTTCGAACACGCATCGAAGACAGGGCGTATCGTGCGGGATGATGCTCATGCAGAGTCCCGTGGACCCGATGACCGCTCCGTAGATCCAAGGTGTGCGCGATCGCACGGCCAGGTCGTTGATTAAGAAGCGCGTCTCGAAGTTGTCCGTTCCGTCGAGCAGTAGGTCAGCGCCTTCGGCGAGGCGTTCGATGTTGGTGTGGTTGACGTCGATCACCATCGGTTCGATCGTGACGTCGGAGTTTATACGGGCGAGCTTGTCTGCGGCTGCCTGAGCTTTGGGAAGGTTGGCCTCGATGTCGTGCTCGTCGAAGAGCACCTGTCGCTGCAGGTTGTCTCGCTCGATGAAATCGCGGTCGCAGATGCGCAAGTGTCCGACGCCGGCGCGAACGAGCGTGTTGGCTAATACGGTTCCTAGCGCACCGCATCCGAAGAGAACCGCCCGTGCCTTGCCCAGGCGAATCTGACCCGCCTCGCCGATGTTGTCGTACAGCATTTGTCGCGAGTAGCGGGCGAGCGCCGGGTCGAGGGGTCGTGCGTTGTGGTTTGTCTCGGTGCTCATGTCGTCTACGCCGTGGGGTCCTGTGGGTGTTTGATGTCTTCGGGTGGATTTTTGCGGGCGAGCGCAGCGAGGAATCCTTCGGGTGGGGCGGTCTCTTCGTTGGCGGTGTCGTCGCGTAGGGCGTCGTGTGTGTCGTTGATGTCCGACGGCGCGGGCGGAATTGCCGCGACGGGCGCTGACGCACTCTCAAGCGAAGGCGGATCGGCTACGCGGGAGCGTTCCGAGTTTTCATGCTCCGAACTGTGCGCTTCAGCCTGCGCGGTCCTGCGAGCGGAGAGATATTCGCGGCCGTGGTGTTTCGCGGCGGAGAGAAACATCGCGCCGCACCCGACGTTGATGATCGTCTGGAGTAAGTTACCTCCGTCGACGACCATTCCTATTCCGGTCAGTATCAACACGGCACCAACTACGCCGGAGACCACCGCATCGGCGAGCAGGGCCGTACGGAGTGCCGCGAACAATGCAATCGCCACGACGGCCAGGGAAATCCCTCCGATTCTCAGTGTGTGGAGCAGAACCCAGGCGCTCCAGGAGAACAGGTCGCTGCCGGTCGGCTCGGCGAGGTACGAGTAGCCAAAATAGAGCATTAAAGCGGCGGCGAGGGCCGAGCCCCCGGCGGCCTGACGGATTCGGGCTGCGTTTTCGTGAGCGATTCTCACCGGCTCCATGTGTAATCGTCCCTCGCGGACCGTTCTGCCACAGCCTACGGCGTATCCAGCAGCCAAGACCGGCACGCTCCCACGGCTTTCGGATCGGCGCTCCTGCGGGATCCGATGTTACAAAGACCGTCTTGTTCTCGCGCCTCGCGACTCGTAGTATACCCGGAGCGCAGCGTCATGTGGACATGAGGCTGCCGGCTAAGTCGAAAGGGAGGTTCCGATGAATGGTTCATCTCGTGTGCATCGTGTTGTCCGTTGGGCGATGTTAGTGGCCACCGCGGGTGTCATGCCCGCATTTGTGATGCGCTGCGACAAAGCCGCCCTCAACTTCCAGGAAGGCCTGTTTGAAGGACTGGGCCTGACTGTTAGTCAGGCGCTCTTGGAAAGCGGACTGGCGGGGATCGTGGGCGGATAGCGGTACGCTCTTTCAGCGTGCTATGCGATTGTGTTTCACCCCGAGCGTCGGGGTGCGGCGGGTGTTCCTTTGTAGGAGTGGGCCACCCGCTTGCAGGACGTCTGGGGTGGTAGGGGGCTTGTACACTTACGGCATGACGAACGTGTGCTCTGGCGTGCGCACGGTCAAGACGGCGCAGGATGCCTTTCGCACTACCTTCTCCGTTGTACTTCCGAGCAGCACGTGGGCGATGGCGCCCCGGCCGTGCGTGCTCATGACGATCAGGTCGACGCGGTTTCGTTTCGCGTAGGTGATGATTTCCAAAAACGGGCGGCCGAGCACGACGTTCGAAATCGCGGGCGTGGTCAAGTCGGCGAAGGTTCGTTCGCAGAACTTTGCCATCCGGGTGCGGCCGAGTTCCAGGATCTCCTCCGGCGGTGGACCTAGCGGCAGACTTTCCGGGCCGATGGCGCTCCAATATTGACACGCGTCGTCAACGACGTGTAAGCAGTAAAGCTGTGCGTCGAAACTCTCGATGAGCCCGAGCGCGCATTCAACGGCGGGTCTGGACGCGTCGGAGAAGTCGGTCGGCACGAGAATGTTGGCGAAACGGATCGACATGATCGATCTCGAAGTCCAACGGGTGACAGAACGGACCACGGCATGCTATGCGGCATTGCTCGGTGGGTCAATTCCCCGGGTGGCTGCGCGGTCGATGCCGCCGCGCCCAGCGTGGTTGGCTTGGCTGGGCGGCAGGGGTAGAATCCCACCGATAGGCGCCGCGCTCCGCCCGATGGCGTTGCGTCGGATGGATTGAAAGATGCCGTTTCATCTCTACCAGGTGCAAAACGAGGGTGAGAAGCCCCGCTGGTTCGGTGTCCGTATCGAGTACGATGAGGATCACTGGATGTCCAGTTGTTGCGAGGTCGACCGTGAGGGCAACCCGCTTCCTGAAGGTTGTGACGTTGCGCCGAAGTTTTACGGTATGACGGCGGAGCAGGTGAATCGGCGGATGGTCGAGGTGCTTGAGCGTTCCTACGAAGAGGTAGCTGCGGCTCCACGGGGTATCGTCTCGTGAAGCCCACACTTTTTCTTGAAGCGTTCCCGTGGGATCTTCCATCGAATCAAGCGAGCTCGGCGCTCTCGCGTCTTCACGGAGAGGTCGGCGTTACGGGTCTGTCGGTGTGGGCGGTCTGCCCGGCGGTGACCCAGTTGGGCATTGCCGGCGGGAGTGTGCAACTCGTTCGCTGTCAGGGCGGCTGCTTTGTCGAGATGTGCGGCCGTACCGAACAACCGCTAAAGGCTCCACCTGCGATCGTGGAGGGCGCCGGCACCGTGGGTGCCTTGCACGAGATTGCCGAGGCGTGTGGAAAGCACGCTCTTGATCTTCGCTTGATCGTTTCGGCTTCGCGGATGGGCGGTCTGGTCGCACGGCATCCGCAGTTTGCGGCACTCAACGCGCTGGGGATTACTTCGGATCAGAGCTTGTGCCTGACGAACGAGGTCATTCGAGAAGTTTTGCGCGACGTCGTAAAGGACTTGGCGGTGCGCTTTACTCCTTCTGCCATCGTCTTGTCGGACCTGTCGATCGGCTGGCGAGACGGTGACGTTGGCAATGTTCGCGCGCCGCGTGCTCTGGGCTCCGCAGAGCAATCACTGTTGTCGATGTGTTTCTGCGCGGCGTGTTGCGTACAAGCCCAGAGGGGTGGTGCGAACGCAGATGAAGCCGCTTCGACCGTAAAGCGGATCCTCGACAGGAGCTTACAGGGCGACTTCCCCTTGCACGAATCTCTCGCAGCCGTTTTGACGGAACATCCCACGCTTGCTGCGTACGCCCGCGTACAGTGCGAGACGCTAAGCGCGTTACTGGGGGGATTGGTCGCATGTTGCAAGAGCGAGATCGTGGTGAGCCGCGATCTGCAAGGTCACGACGGGTTGTCGGGTCAGCTTGACCCGAGGTTGCCGGGCGCGATTCTGACACGACTCGGACCGTCGACACCCGTGGAGGCCGCGTTCGTGCCCGAAGCGCGTCGTAGCGAACTCCATGTTGCGGCGAGTGAGATGATCGGCGCTGAGGATCATAACTTCGTGAAGAGATTGAGTGACGCTGTCGAACTGGGATGCGCCGGCGTAACGATCGACAATTACGCGTTTCTTTCCTCATCCGGCCTAACACGCGTTCGTCAAGCGATGCGGTTCGCCCGACGAACGGCTGCGAGTTAGTCGGGCGCAGTGGATCAACCCACGCGTGCGCGGGTGGACTTTAAGGCCTCACTGTCCGGTTCGATGATCAGCGCCTCGCCCGGCTGGGTAGGTGCGAATCCGTCCATGTGCACCGGCGTTGTCGATCGATTGACCGCGATCAAACCGTATTGCATGCCAACGACCTGCTCGATCAACGTGGCCGTGAGGTCGACGCGTTGGATGGATTGTGCTGCGAAATCGGCGTCGTCGCCGGGAATTTCGATGCGAAGCACCTGCGCACCCGATGCAAGCGCATCCGTGTGAATCCGGTCGGTGAAGGAATCCTTGTCGGACACAACGTGGACGTCGTTGGTTACCACACGCCACGCACGGCGACTTCGGTCTGTAAACACGTCCCCGTCGCCGACGGTGAGCGCGAAGTATTCTCCCGGCTGAAACTTGGAATGAACCTGCGGTAGCCAAGTGCTCAGCCTTGAAAACGCGTCGTCGTTGCGCGCGGAGACGACGCGAACGCGATGAACGGGGCACGATACAACGTCAATGACTGCCGCGAGCTCGTTACCGTCGACGTCGAGCGTCGTCGGCAGAGTCGGCTGCTTACCACTTCTGCGCCACCCGTCGCGCACCTGCCATGGGGCGACCAGCGGCACCCAAGCCAAGCGAAACCGGGTAGCCAATTCCGAGATGTAGGGGCAGGGAAAGGGCTCGGCCCGCACGAGTTCCTTAATCCACCTTAGCGCCCCGTACACGCTCTCCACGTCGCCGCTGATTAGTCCGCTACGGACCAAGATGACGGGTTTGGGTCGCAGTGGTAGGCCAAAGGATTCGTCCTCCCTGCCGATGGTCACGAGCTGTTCGGTGACCTTGGCCGTGGGTACGTCGGCGTCGTGCAGCGTGATACGCTCGTGCCGTAGGGGCATTTCGCGGATGACGTCGCGGAATTCGACCTCCGTGCGGACGGGCGTAGTGAACTGCCCCAGCCCCGTTTGTCCCCTACCGAGTATGGTTAGAAGGAGGTGCATCGCGGGCGCCGGCTCACTCATCGATGATCCCATCGTGTCGATCGGATCAACATCGAGCACGTAGAGCCCGCCGCCTTTGGTTTCCTTGTACAGACCGATGGGCTGATCGGAGGTAGACTCCCTGGCACACATTGATAGAAGCTGCACCACAAAGCCGTGCTTCTTGCAGAATGCTTCGAGCTTTTTCGTCTTGCGAAACTGGTGCTGCGCGAAACTACCGTCCTCTGGGTTCTCCAACGCGAACGGAAAAGTGTCATGAAGTGCAAAGCCGCGCGTTGCGTGGTTGGCGAACGCGATCTTTGCGTGAATCGGATCGTCATGTTGCACGATACGGCGCATCACAAGGCTTGCACCGGCGAGTTTGGCGAACGCTGGCAGCGAGATCACAACGATGTGTTTGGCTGCGAGCTTGTTCAGCGCTACAAGCGACGAAGCGATCGGCGGGGGCGTAGGGTCGAGCAGCAGAAGCGCGTCCGCGTCCTGCGCTCGCTGTTTAAGCAGTTGCGGGGGAACGACTTCCACGTTGGATCGCCCAAAGTACTCCGCGAGCCGTGTGGCTGTCGGACGCGGTTCGGAGTCCGAAGCGCATATGCACACCGTAGACGCGATGCGCGGTGGGCGGACGGCCGTCGACGGCGGAGGAACCGCGAGGGGATGACAGATTTCGTCCGGTTCGATGATCAAGATGAAACGCACGGTGCCCAGGTCCATCGTTCCGGTCGCCTGCGTCACACCGATCGAGATTCGGACCCGCTTGACGCCTTCCGGGGCCTGGTAGATCGCGCGGATGACCGTCGGCTCGTCGGACCGGTGGATGGCGGGTGTCACCCTCGCCTCGCCTTTGGGTCGGCCCCGGGAGATTGGCTGGATCGTGAGGACCGCCCCGGCGGTTTCGTCGTTGGCCAAGAGTTCACACCGCATTGTGGCATCAACGCGATAGAATTCACCTGGTTTGCACGCAACGTCCTGGCGCCACGTGGCCACTCCGGTCGGTTTCCTGCTGGTGATTCGCATGGACAGGCCGGCGGGGTCATCGTCGAGGCGTTCCCAGCCGTTGTTGCGGGCGTTGCCCAGCCATACCCATCGCTGAGGGGCGGCTCGGCCGGTCCGAAAGTCGGCGTTGTGAATGATGTTAACGTCGTCCGTCACTCTTACTCCCTTGTTTGACATCAGGAGAGGCGTGTATAGCGGCATGTTGCCGTTATGGCAACGAGAGCGCAGCGGTATCTCGATCGTTCGACACTTTCGGCCGAATAGCGTCGTCGGCGGCGAGGTGGGTAGGGTACCGAAGGGAGGCGAGTTCGACTATGATCGTTGCCATGAGCGAGTCGGTCCACGACACCGCAGAGCGAGATAATACCACCGCTCCCGAGGTCACGAGTGAATCGATCGTGGAGGCGTTGCTGCTCTCGACGGACGATCCGCTTCCCGCGGCGAAGATCGCGCAGATTCTCGGCGCGGGCGAAGCGCAGGACGTCAAGCGTCACATCGAATCTCTCAACGATCGGTATGCGGAGGCGGAGGCAGCCTTTCGCATCGAGTCGATAGCCAAGGGATACCAGATGTACACGCTGCCCGTGTACAACCGTTGGGTCCAGATGCTTCACAATGCGCGGTCGGACTCGCGCCTCTCACCGGCGGCGCTGGAGACCCTGGCGATCGTCGCCTACAAGCAACCGGTTCTCCGTGCGGACGTCGAGGCTGTGCGTGGTGTGGCCGTCGGTGACATGCTCGTTCGCCTGCGGGACATGAATCTGATCCGAATTGTTGGCCGGGCCGAGGAGATCGGTCGGCCGCTGCTTTATGGCACTACCAAGAAGTTCCTCGAGGTCTTCGGACTCGGTTCGCTGATGGATCTTCCCAAGCTCGATGATGAGCAGGGCGACTCCATTCCAGCGCTCAAAGTCGCCGACTGATCGTACGTTTACATCCAACACTGGGGTCCGTACCCCTTACCCTTGAGCGAGGCTCCCTCCCTGTACTGGTAGTCGCTGTCGCCCGATCGCGGTTCGAGGTTGGCGTTGGGTGTAATTTGTTGTCGCTGGGGGTGGGTTTATGCTCGAAAACGAATCGGTTCATTTAATCGGAGGGCCAAACCGACTATAATGAAGCCGCGACGGGACGAACTGTAAAGATCGGTTGACTCTCGTACGCGTCGGCGCGTTCGCGACGTTCGCGCCGGCGGTGAGGCATGTACTTCTTGGGGAAGGGAATCTCGGTTCGTTTCCTGCCGAGGGCTCAGCGTGCTGAAAGCGATAGCCTCAGGATTACCGCGTTTTCGACGTGGTTTGGTCGGTGTCGCGGCCGTGTTGGCGTTGACGGCGAGTGCGCCGGCGCCGGCGCAGCTGTTTGGCCGAGCGACCGTGATTCGCAACGCGCGGATCGTCACGATGAACGGTCCGGTGATCGAGCGCGGCTCCATCGTCATCAAGGGCGGCGTGATCACCGAGATCGGCGCGGAGGTAAAAGCTCCGTTGCTTTCTCGAACGATCGATGCATCCGGGAAAACGGTTACGCCGGGCTTCATCGACGCATGGAGCGCGTTGGGACGATTGGGAGGATCCCGCCACGTGGATGCGACGTCCAACGCGTGGGATGCCTTCGATCGATATGCCCGTGACGATTTTCGTGAAGCGCTGCGCCGCGGGGTCACGAGCATCTACATCGGCGCCGCAAGCGCTCCTGGAATTTCAGGGACTGGGGTCGTGGTGCAGCTTATCCCCGGGAAGGGTCGATCGGCTGGGAAAGTGCTGAAAGAAGATGCGGCGTTGTGCGTGGACCTCGGCTCAGGGCAAAAGGCCGTCGCACGAATGAAGACCTTTCGCGATCTTCGCAAGAAGTTTCTCACCGCTCAGGAGTACCGCAAGTCGCTTGAAGACTACGAGGAGGATCTCGAAGAGTACCTCAAGGAACTTAAGAAGCTGCGCGAGGAAAAGGAAAGCGCCGAGGACGACAAGGAGGACGACTCAGAATCGGGCGAGAAGGATGACGGGCCGTCTGAAGACGACGAGCCGGCACCGTCGCCGGACGAAGATGAAGACGGCGACGACGAAGGTGGGGATGAGAAACTGGGGCGTGGTTACGCCGCGACCCACTCGTCCGATGTTGGGAGTTTGCGGATACGGCGTCGGTCGGCCGAGGGGAACGGCGACGACGACAAGAAGGACGAGAAGTCGGACGAGAAGTCGGACGAGAAGGACGGCGAGAAGAAGGACGACGACGAGCTCAAAAAGCCGGAAAAGCCCAAATTCGACGCCACCAGTAAGCTGCTGCTTCGGGCGATCGATCACGAGTTGCCCCTTCGCATCCGTGCTCACCGCTCCGCAGATATTTTGAATGCACTTGAGTTGGCGGACGAATTCAATCTCGACATCGTTCTGGAAGGCGCGACGGATGCATACTTGGTGGCTGACCGTATCGCTGACGCGGACGTTCCCGTAGTCCTCGGTCAGGTGGTTCGCACGGACGTGTTTGAACGTAACGAGTTCCGGCGTCATACGATTCGCAACGCGGCTGCATTGAACAAAGCCGGCGTGCGTTGGACGGTTGGCAGCGGTGCACGCGACGCAAACGCATCGCGGTTCGTCGCGCAGAATGCACAGCTCGCTTGGTCCCGTGGCGTGCGTGACAACACGTCGTCGTCGGGCGGACCGAATTGGATGCGGACGGTGACGTTGGATGCCGCAGCGGTACTCGGCCTCTCGTCGCGCATCGGTGTCCTCAAGAATGGAGCGCAGGCGGACCTGGCGATTTGGGATGGCGTACCCGGTGATCCGTCGTCGAAGGTTGTGCGTGTGTTGGTCGCGGGTAAGACGGCGTACCTTGCGCCCAAGTCGACCGGGGGGGGCTCGTGATCGCGGAAACGACATCCCGCAGGCTTGCCCTTTCGACGGCGGTGCTCGTCGTGATTGGCGGTGTAACGGCGCTCGCGGGCGACGTTTCGGATCAAGGTAGCGGCGGGATCGCATCAGGCGTCCTACGTCCGTCGGCGATCGTAGCGAGTCGATACGTGGCACCTGATGGCTCGATCAAAGCGAATGTCGCCATCACACTTTCCGGTGGGAAGATAAAATCCGTAGGGCCGGCGAAGCGCTTGGCTGTGACCGAAGGTGTTGTACGCCATGAGGGTGCCGTGATCTGTCCCGGTTTGATCGACGTTCGATCGAAGATCGGTGCCTTTGGACAGCTGATCGAACGCGCACATTCGATCGATCCGGCGGCGTCAGCTGTTGACTCGCTGGATCGCAACCATCGAGACTTCCGCGCGGCGCTGAGGTCCGGCGTAACGACAGCCGTCCTGTCGCCTGGGGATAACAATTTGATCTCAGGCGTGGCGGTCGTGGTAAAGACCGCCGGTCTTGAGGGCGCCATCCTCCGCGACGACGGCCCATTGATGCTCGCGCTTGGCTCGACGGTGTGGCAGTACGACCGCGCGCCGACGTCGCGCATCGGTTCGCTGACGATGCTCCGTCACGTGCTCGACGACGCACGGCGCGGGCAGGGACACAAACGTATCACGGATTTCGTGCAAGGCCGTCTTAGCGGGATGGTTGTATGCGACGAGCCGATGGACGTCAGCGCCGCGCTGCGGACGCTCGGGAGCGGTGACGCGAAGTTTTCGATCGTTCATAACAGCGACGAACATTCGCTCGCCGATGAACTCTCCGGCAGCGGTCGAATCGTCATCGTCGGACCCTACACCTTCAGTATGCCGCAACGACGGCTCTCCGTAGCCTCTGCCCTTTCAAGCGCCGGCGTTACGGTGGCCTTCGCGGGAGGGATGCCCGTTCGTTCGGGAGACGGGTTGCGTGTGACCGCAACGCTTGCGGTTCTCAACGGGATGGATTCGGCCGCGGCGAGAAGGGCTATGACCATAACGCCCGCTAGAGTTGCCGGTGTGGATGATCGCGTCGGTGCGATTCGTGTGGGCATGGATGCCGATTTCGTGGTTTTCTCGGATGATCCTTTGCGGTTGGATTCAGCGGTACTGGCTGTCTACGTGGACGGCCTCCGCGTTTACCACGCTGATGCCGACCCGATCGAGGGGAGTAGATGATGGACGATCGAAACGTTTTGCACTCTACACTTTCGTGGGCCGCACGGATAAGCGTGACGTTGATGGCGTGCGTAGCCTTTACGCAAACGTCGGAGGCGAAGGCGGAAGCGCCGGACGTCGTTGTGGTGAAGGCCGCGATGCTGCACGTCGGAAACGGTGAGACGATCGTCGGCGGCATGCTCGTGATTCGCGGCGACCGTATCGTTCAGGTCGGTCGAGACCTCACCGTACCGGCTGGAGCCACGGTGATCGAGCTGGCCGTCGGGGCGATCACACCGGGTTTGATCGACGCCAACGCAGCCATCGAATCCCGTACGATCATGGCCCCCTCGTCGCCGAGCGCGCGGCAGGTTCTACGCGAGATGTTCGAGTCGCATCGCGGACATCGTCACGCCGGTGTGGGTATCAACTGTTGCGGCTCCACCTGTCCGAAGTCACTTCAGCACGTCACAGGGAAGCCCTGTCCGATGTGCGGTTTCCCGGACGCGCCACCGGACTTGGTGGTCGGCACACGGCCTTCCTCGTCTCGCGTCGAAACCTCCTCGGAAGTCATTCCGGAAACGCGGATTATCGACTCGGTTGACTTGCGAAGCGAGGATTTCGACCGACTTGTGAGTGGTGGTGTCACGACGGTGTTTATCGCGCCGGACTCCGCGGCGGTGATCGGTTCGCAGGGAGCGATCGTGCGCACCGGAGGAGCGGCCAAGGATCGAGTCGTCCGGGAGACCGACGCGATCATGGCCAGCATGGGTACGGATCCGTCGTGGCGGGGAG
>JADFRO010000370.1 GCA_022561255.1 Planctomycetota bacterium
GACGTGAAGCACGCCGCCGGCAAGATCACTCGCCCAGTCGCGGTACTCCGGCTCACAGCCCGTCGTGGCGCACAAGAACGGTGGTTTGAACACGTCGTCCGGACAACTCATGCTCGCAAGACACAACACGCCCATCGCGCAGTCAGCGTTGCTCGCGCAGAGATCGGTGGTTCCATCACACGTGCGGAACTGAAGGCATTCCTCGTCGATCGCACAGTCGGCTAGGCTACGACAGATCACTTCGCCCGTACTCATCGCGCCACCTTGACAGGTCTTGACGACGTTGACGTAACGAAATTGCCCTTCGCTTGCGGCGAACGGTATATCGCATACGCCGTCGACGCAGTCGCCGTCGGTTGTACAAGGCTCGAACGGATTGTAACTGTCCGCACTGCACACGTGATTCAACGTCGTCAGTTGGATCTGGATCGTTGTCTCCAGGCCTCCGCTGTCCGTCGGGATGACGAATGAAACGTAGCGATTCTTGTCGACGCCGCCCGCGTCGGCCGTGGGTGGGCTTGGCGGGTCACACGCATTCCCGACGCCGTCGCCATCCGTATCTATCTGGTCGGGGTTAAAGTGTGCCGGGCAGTTGTCACATAGGTCCCCTATACCGTCCGGGGCAGCGAGTACCTCAATGCTGCCGATCGTCACATCCGTGGTTCTACGTCCCGAACCGGTTTGCGCGTAGTCGGCAACGGAGCGTACGCGAACGATCGCAGATCCGCTCAGCTCGGCTCCGTACTTTCCCGCGAAATCCCGCACCACATCGAGGATGTGCACGTCGCAGGTGAAAGGGCTGACCCCCAAGGTAACATCTCCTCCGATATCACCAGTTGTCGAAAACCCATACTCGATTGTGCGGCCCGGATCAGCGGCGTCGATGATCGAGACTTGAAGGAACGAAAATCCCCCTCCACCACTTCCCTGAATGTCATCGATGCACAGGCCGAACGACAGGCTTGTGATTCGGTCAACTTCCGTACTGATTGCGGCCACGACTTCGAACGGTGACGCGTCGGCTGTCGCGTCGGCAAATAACCTGGCGCCGGAGACGGGCACGCTGACGACGCTCGAGCTCCAGCTTCCCGCGGCATTGCTTCCGCTTTGTGCCGCGTTGCTCGAGTGAGAAAAGCTCCACTGCGCACCGAACGTGCCACCCTCAAATTCGTCGGACAGCTCGGTCCCGCCGTCGGAATCGAGCTGATCCGCGTTGGATACCTCCGGACAGTTGTCACAGCTGTCGAGTAGACCGTCGAGATCTGTGTCTGGGCTAACGCCTTCGACGGGTCCGGCCGCCACAGACTCGACTCCTGATGCAACCGTAGCGGTCACCTTGTAAGTCGCGTCGCAGATGCCCGGATCGACCAGGAGCGTACGCGTCGTTTGGGCGATAAGCTGGAACCCACTCCCCGTGTCGCGGTAAATACGGTAGCTGAACACGGCGGGGGCGGTCGGATGGGTCTCAACGAGCGGATCCCACGAGACGACCATTCCCTTCAGCGATGGACTGACGTTCAGGTTCCCCGGTGCGGGTACAACAAGAATCGACATGCTTGCCACGTTGTTCGATTCATCCAATTCGGTGATAGCGTCGTTGGCGTCAACCTTGACAAATATCTCATGCGGTGCGCCATCTGCCACCCAAGTGATCGTCACCGGGTCGAGACCCTGGTACCGCGATAGAGGAACCGCAACGGTTCCGATGTGAATCCCGCCCGGTGGCGCCGCGTCGAGGTAGAACCCAACCTGAACGTTCGAGATCGTTTCGGTTCCACTATTCTTCATGCGCGCCGTGAGCGTGATCTTCTCGCCAGCCTGTGGATAGGGCGTCGTAGTATGAATGTGCTGTGGCTCGATGCTGAAGTCCGTTCCAAGTGGAATCTCCATGAGCATAATCGAATCAAACCCTTGCCCGAACGAACTGGGATTGGGATCGTAGGCGCTTGGTTTGACCCACACGGCTCGTAACACACCGGCCATGTCGTCTGAAGCCAAGTACATCTGCCAGTCCAGCTCACCGTCGTCGGTCGCATGAAACGGTCGGGGAAACGTGTCGAAGGGACTCGGCGGAACCTCGTCACTAATGCTCTTCATCGAGATGCCAAACTCCCCGTCGAGGCCATCCACTCCGACACCACCAAACGAGCGACAGCCAAGGAAAACCTTGGGATCGCCCGTGGTTGAGAAGTTTGCAACGGCGAGCCGAGGCCAGCGCGCCCTGCTCTGGCTGAGGCCGTGAGCGAGAAAGATCTCGGCCGTCTTGAGCGCGGCAATCACCGGATTGACAACCGGGATCCCGAGTTCGGAGACCAGTTGCGGCGTCGGATCGAGAAACGCCATGCTCATGCATCCGAGGATGAGCACATCGGCGCCGTCTTCGTCCACGGAGAGGAAGAGAACGGTGTCGCCGTTGGTGTTGCGGAGATTGATCAGCCCCTCGCCTTCGTCGTCGGCGCCGAGGAAGGTCACCTGCGTGCCGTCGGCGTTGGTCGTCGAAAAACGCCCCCGCCCCTGGGTGTCGGCAGCGATCAGGGTGACGCTCACGGCGTCGTTGTTGCGCGTGCTGATCCGGCCGCCATCTTCGTCGACATTCAAGAAGACGACGGTGTCGCCATTCGCCTTGTTGACGTTGACAAGCCCGTCCCCCGATGAGGCGGCACCGAAGAACGTTACTTGGGTGCCGTCGTTGTTGCGGGTGCTCAAGC
>JADFRO010000371.1 GCA_022561255.1 Planctomycetota bacterium
CGCGGGCTTAAGCGCAGACGACGCGTCGTGACCAGATTCCCGAACCGCGGGCTTCAGCGCAGACGACGCGTCGTGACCAGATTCCCGAGCCGCGGGCTTCAGCCCGCGCGGAGTCTCGGACGCCTGCTCACCCACAGAATCCGCCTCGGCGGCGCCGACGCGCATGAACAGACCCATCACGTCGTAGCCCTGCTCAACGAGCAAGGCGGCTGCAACGCTTGAATCCACGCCGCCGCTCATCGCGACGACGACTTTCTCCGGAGTCGTGGGCATGTGACCAGTCTAGCGTCAACCGATGGTCCGCTCAAAGATCAACTCGACCGGGTCCGTGACAGAACCGGCGGGGCTTGGCGATTCGTGCCTCGCGGGAGGGCGAGGCTCCCGCCGAGCCACAACCGCCTTGACACGTGAACATCACCGCTCGCCAGGAGGCTCGCCCTCCCAAGGGTTCCGCCGAAAGTGTCATGGACCCGCCTCGACCGCCCGCCGTCAATTGGGCATCATCCCGGCGTTGGGGTATCATTCCACCGGCTGGTGGTTTCAGACCCGTGCCACATTTGGTTCAAACGATATCGACAGCACAGCGTAGGCGGGGCACCGGATTCCACCCGGTACAACCGGTCTCGCGCAGGTTCCTCCATTGTCAGCGACTCGGACATCCCACTCGACGCACGTCGACGCCACGGTGCGGGCGCTACCGGCACGGTCCGACCTCACCCCAGCCATGCGCCAATACGTCGAGCAAAAGGAGCGCGTCGGCGAAGCGGTTCTGTTGTTTCGCATGGGCGATTTCTACGAAACCTTCTGGGACGATGCGATCCTCTGCTCCAAAGTGCTCGGGATCGCCCTGACGTCGCGCAACAAGGACAGCGACAACCCGATCCCGCTGGCAGGAATCCCCTACCACGCGCTGGACACCTACCTCGGCAAGCTCGTCGCCGCAGGCCACAAGGTCGCCATCTCAGAGCAGCTCGAAGACGCCAAGCAAGCCAAGGGCGTCGTGAAGCGAGACGTCGTTCGCATCGTCACCGCCGGCACGCTCACAGACGACGCCCTGCTCGACAGTCGCGACGACAACATCCTGGCGGCCGTTTGCCTCCGGCGTGAAAACGCCGGCTTGGCGTTGATCGAACTTGCCAGTGGAAAGTTCGAGGTTCTCGACCTACCCGCCGACCAGCTAAACGACCAACTCGTTCGCGCCCACCCGGCTGAGCTGCTTGTCGACGACGAACACGGAAGCGAAGCGTCGCGCGTAGCCCAACATCTCCACGACGTCTGTCAGACGAGCACAACGCGCCGGGCAACGCATGAGTTCTCCACGTATCAGGCGGAAAAGTCGCTGCTTGAGCATTTTGAAGTCGCCACGCTGGCGGGATTCGGCTTCGAGAAGATGTCCCCGGGATTGTGCGCGGCGGGTTGCGCCATCCAGTATCTACAGGAGACGCAAAAAACGTCGCTCGCTCACATCACCTCGATCTCTTTACATACCGCGAGCGACTTCGTACAGATCGACCACAACAGTTGGCGCTCGCTGGAGATCGATCGAACGCTGCGCAGCGGATCGCGCGAGGGTACGCTGCTGCACGCGCTCGATCGCACGGTCCATCCGCACGGAGGGCGTAAGCTGCGCCACTGGCTGAGAGCGCCGTTAATCTCCGTCGAAGGGATCAAACATCGTCAGCAAGCGATCGCCTGCCTGATCGATGACAATATCCTTCGCACACGCATGCGCCAGCGCCTACGATCGCTGGCCGACGTGGAGCGCATCGCGGCGCGGATCGCCCTTCGCCGCTGCACGCCCCGAGACCTCAGCGGGCTGAGTCGAACGCTCGACGCACTGCCTGCAATCGCTGACGACCTTCGCATGGACCCCGAATCCATGCTCGGGCGAATCGCGTCGGAGCTTTCCGGCCTGACCGAATGCGCCGAGCTTCTTCAACGAGCGATTCGCGACGATCCACCCACGACGGTCCGCGAGGGCGGTTTTATTGCAGGCGGTTACAGCGCCGAGCTCGACCGACTCCGCGCGATCGGCAGCGATGGCCAACAGTGGCTCGCCGATTACCAGCGGAAGGAGAGCGAGCGAACCGGCATCAATCACCTCAAGTGCGGATTCAACCGCGTCTTCGGCTATTACATCGAAATCCCCAACAGCGCACGCGAGAAAGCTCCGCCCGAATACGTCCGCAAGCAGACGATCAAGAACGCCGAACGATACATCACCGAGGAACTCAAGCGCTACGAAGAGGAAGTGTTGACCGCCAAGGAGCGAGCCGACGATCTGGAGTACAAACTGTTTGAGGAGCTTCGCGACAAGCTCATGGAGTGGCTCGATGCCCTGATGCGCGTCGCCGACGCCGTCGGCCGGCTTGACTGCGTAGCGGGACTGGCAGAACTCGCCGTACAGCGCCGTTACGTTCGCCCCGAAATCGTCGACGACGGCCGGCTTGAACTGATCGACGCCAGACACCCCGTGCTGGATCAAACCCTCGGCGATGCCTTCGTGCCCAACGACGCCATCATGAACGGCGACGACGCACGACTGTTCGTGATCACCGGTCCGAACATGGCCGGCAAGAGCACCTACATCCGCCAGATCGCTCTGCTGACCATCATGGCGCAGATCGGCTCGTACGTCCCCGCTCGCGAAATGAGCTTCACGCCGGTGGATCGCATCTTCGCGCGCGTGGGGTCCGC
>JADFRO010000045.1 GCA_022561255.1 Planctomycetota bacterium
ACGGCCTAGCAAAAGGCGGTTCGTCGCCCTCGGCCCTATGGTTCGCCAGTTCGGCGAGCCTGATGGGCCAACGCGGTCCTGGAGGACGTAGGCCGCTGCCAGACTGCGTGGATTGGACACAGCGGCCAGCAACTGCCGCGACAAACTGATCTTCATAGGCACGGGTCCGAGCAACCGCTCGGACCCGGCCTTTTTTTTCACTCGCGCCCCTGATAAGCTGTTTGAGACGGGTCATGACAAACCGACCCGCGACTGTCAGGGAGCGGTTTTTGTCTGCAAAAAAGCCCGCTTCCTTACGGGCGCGGCTCTGAAAAAGGCTCCCCGAACGTCCGCTTGGGACGCATCGGACGCCGGATCGGAGACTTTGAGCGGAAAGGGGGCGAATGCATCGCGCCCACGGCCGTGGGCAGCGACCTCTTAGGGTGAGGGAGTGCGGTTCGTCCGTGCCGTACGATGGACATTGCCGAAGGCTCGTTCGAGGCAAGGCGTTGGAAGGTTAAAACTCAACAGGAGCGTGGACTATGAAACACTTTGGAATAGCTATCCTTGCGGCCGGCGTCTGCTGCTCAGCCGCCTTGGCGAGCGACCTGAACATGAGCGTCAAGGCCGACAAGAGCGGAACCAACACCGTCGAGGTAGCGCCTGATGAGGTCTTCACCTTCTACATCGAGGGTCTGCTCTCCGACGACATGAACGAGGGACTCGCCCTGGTGGGCTTCAACCTGCATTTCACCGGCGGCCCACTGGCGGTCAACACGGTCGACATCCCCATGGGAGACATCTCCTGCGGCAACCCGATGCCCAACTTCGTCAAACCCGAGGGGATCACCAATCCGGCCGGGTACAGGGGGACGCTGATCGGTGACGACCTGATTCAGGTCGGCGGGGCACAAAACACGATCAACAACACGATGAGTAACGCTCCGTTTCCCATCGGCATGGTGCTAACGGGTATCGCCCAAACCGGCGGCGACGCGCCTTGCGGGACGGCCGTCATCGCAAGCGGAACGCTCACCGCCCCGTCCGGTGAAGGAGCTTACACGCTCGAGCTTAGCGAGCTGTTCGCCAACGTGATCACGTTCGAGGAGACCGGCGGCGTCTTTTGGGCGGCGGAGGCTGCGGGCGTCGGTACGATCGATAATCTAACGGTGAATGTGACAGTGGCATGCCCGCCGGACAACAATGTCGTTGCAAGTACGGTCGATAGCACCATCCTGGGAATAAAGAGCTTGTGGAGGACCAAGAACAACCTGTTCATTCTTACGTTCAACGACGCAGTCGCATCGCTGCCGGGCGCGGGCGATATCCTCATCCAGGAAATGCTCGACGACGGACTGTACGGTGATGACCTGTCGAGCAATTTCTCGTTCGTCTCCGTGGACGTCAACGGTGTGAAGATCAAGGATACGTCGGTTGACGGTGTGCTCGCCGACGATACGTGGTACGCCATTCGCAACGCCACTGACTGTGACGGGATCGGCAACTTCCTGATTCAGACCTATGTCCAGGTCGGGGATCAGGACGGCAACGGGTTCGTGACACCCATCGACGTCGGTAACGTCAACGCGGGAGCGATTGGACCGCTTGCCGACGACTCTCGCTTCGACATTGACGGCAACGGTTTCGGCACGCCGTTCGATGTCGGTATTACCAACGCCAATCAAGGCCCGCCACCACCTAAGCCGACGGGCCACTAGCAGTTCAACGAACGCTTCTTTGACGATCAACACCGCCGGACCGAGGGATACGCTCCCCCGGCCCGGCGGTTTTCTTGCGCTTCCCAAGCTGGAGCCGTCAGAGCGTGCGTCACCGGCGTGGAAATCGCGCTGCCGCCGCTTCTCACGCACGCTCTCGGCCAACACTTGGCAGAACGCCTTCCATGCGGTACAGGTGTGTTCATGACGGTTGAGGACGTAAGCGTAGCCAAGCCCACAATCCTGCTGGTGGATGACAACGCCCAGAATCTCGAACTCCTCGAGGTCTACATGGAGGAGGTGCCCGAGGCTCGGGTGGTGACCGCTACCAACGGGCTCGAGGCGATGGAGAAGGTGGCTTCGGATGCGCCCGACCTGATCCTGCTGGACATCATGATGCCCAAAATGAGCGGGTTCGAGGTGTGCAAGCGGATCAAATCCGACCCGAAAACGAGGGACATCATCGTCGTCATGGTGACGGCCCTCAACGAAGCGAGCGACATCGAACGTGCGGCTGAGTGCGGCACGGACGACTACCTATCCAAACCGATCGAGCGCAAAGCGCTGGTCGACCTCGTGCGAGCGCTCCTTTCCAACAAGACGCGTAACTGACTCGTAGCGCCAGCGCCCACTCCCCGAAATTGGACGTCGCGTTCCCGACACGAACCCGTCATGGAAACGAAGCGGTAAAAACCCTTTGGAAGGCGGCGACGTCCCGCAGGTCGACGTCGCCGTCGAAATCGAAATCAAAGCTGTCGCATCCGACCGCTGCCACCGCGCCTGGCCCCGACTGACACTGTGTAAGCTCGTCAAGGTCGACAAGATCGCGATCCCCGTCGCCGTCGAAATCGCCCGTCGCAACGGCCACCGTCTTGAGCACGCGAAAACCGATCTTGCTGCTGGTCAGCGAAGGTGGCGCAAAGAGCGGTCTGGCATCGAGTCGCAGACTCGCAGCCGTGGACGGGTCGTCCCAGCTTCCGCCGCGAATCGTTCGGCGATCGATGTCGTTGGGCGGTGCGTAGTGACCTTGCAACCAGTGATGAACGTTGCCGGTCAGATCGAAAATCCCGAACCCGTTTTCGTTGGGCCTCGTGATGACCGACCCGGCTTTGATCGTACCGTCGTAGTATCCCACCGGCGTTGTCCCGCCGATCATACAATCCCCCGGGAGTTCAAACCCGTCGCCGCTGCACTGATAGTTCGCGTCGGCTTCGGTCAGCACGTCGCGACCGAAGGCGTACGTCATGTTTCGACGAAGCGGATCGTTCCACGCCCCGGCTTTGTACCACTCGTTGTAGGTGTCGGCTGAGTCGATCGATGCCATCGAATTGTCATAAGCGTCGTCCATCGGAAGCCGGTAGCCGCGATGGTCGGCCACCAACGTCGCACGCTGACTCTGCGTAAGATCGCCGATCGACCATTCTTCATCAGAAAGCGTAGCCGGGCGCCATCCGTCTGGATTATCATCCGTAGCTTCGGTGTAGCAGCGCTGCGACGGCAGCATCCCCTGGTCGAGCGTCAGCCAATTGCAGTACTTGATCGCCCCGTACCAGCTTACGCCCGTTACGGGGTGATCCGCGTAATCCTCTTCTGCGGAGATCAGACCGAAGATGCCACCGCTCAACTCGATCCGTCCGCCGATAGCCGGAGCGAACATTTGAATCGTTCGCGTGCCCGGATCCTCGCCCGCTTCGCCCTCCATGACGGAGTTGACGTAGACATCTCCGGTAGCCGTGTCGAAAAACAGGTAAGCACCGCGCGGATCGGTCGGATGAGCCATCGCGTCGTTCAGGAACGAAACGAACTCCGCGTTGGTCGTGTGGAATCGCCCCATCGTGAACGAATAGGTCGGCCCCGACGGCTGAGCTGCGTCACCGGCTACCACGGCTTCATCCACGACAAACCTCGGCTCAACAAGCGTTAGCGAAATCGCACGCGTTGCCGTCTCCGCGTTTGTCAGATCCTCGAACGTAACCGTCGCCTCGAACACCGCTTCCGTAGCGCCGGGTGGTATCGGCGGGACTGCGGTCGCGTCGATCGAGACCATAAGCGACTCGATCTCACCGTCGGCTAGCGTTCCCGTTGCGGAAGCGCTGCCGTTGATCTGCACCCACGCCTGATCCGCCGACACCCGCCACGCGAGATCGCCGTCTCCCTGACCAACGATGTTGGTGAGTTGATAAACCTTCGTGGACGGCGCGATCAACGGTCCCGCGGCAGTCCCCGTCACGCGCCCGGCTGCGTCGAACCCGACGACGGGCGTGACGGAAAGGTTCTCCGTAATCCGCAGGTTCACGTCGCGCGTTTGTGTGTGCTGCGTGAGGGCGTCCAAGAAACTCAGCGTCGCTGGGTAGGTTCCGTGCGGCTTGATCGCGCCGTCGTTAAGCGTGGCTACGATCTCGACGGACGCTCCCGGAAGTACCGTAAGGACTGCGGGTTCGAGGTCGATCCAGTCGACGTCCGCACTGATGGTAACGCCTACGGGCACTACGGGGTGATGATTCGTCAGCGTATAGACCTGCCGGGGAAGCGCGTCGACTGAGAGTTCGCAACAAATCTCCCAGGGCTCCAGCGGCTGATCGATTTGGATCAGGTCCAACACATTCAACGTGAGAGTCTGCTCAATCGGAACGGCTGCGGCTGGATTGCTCGCATCGATCGCCACGAAATCGATCGTCGCAACGTGTTCACCCACATCGAGATCGTTCGCCAGCTCGTTGATGGCCGCCTCAAACACCAGCGACTCCGACGACGGCGGAAGCGTCCCGAAAAGCGATCCCTCCACGGGCACGGGCTCGAGGGTAATCCACGGTGAAGCGGTCCGAACCTCGTAGTCGAGCACGCAAGCCGGTTGCACGTCCGGCGAGCGAGCAAGATCGAATCGAAACACCGGGAGCGTCTCAAACGGACCCTCCCAATAACCGGAGAACTCCGCCGGCGGGTTGGCTGCGTCCGGCTCCACAACGATCGGCTGATTGATGGTCACGCTCACTTTGCGAAACTGTGGGGTGAGCGTTTGCGTGTTGAGGAATCGAACGTTGGCTTCGTGAACGCCCGGACCCAGATCCGAGGCTGCATCGTTGAACATAGCGTCGATCGTCAGCGTCGCGGCTCCTCCGCCGTCGATGGTCCCCGCAAGCTCGTCTTCGATCGGTCCGGTGAGCGTGATCCACGATTGCGGCGGCTCGACGCTGACCGCCCAAGGCATCTCCGTGTCCGAATCGTTGCCCAGCGTATACGAAGTCGCCTCTCCCGAAACGTCGTCGCAGTACGTTCGCTCGATTTCGTAATCCGCCGCCGGCGTCACCGTCAGCGGTTCACGAAGATCGAGCATGATGAACCGCTTCGTCGATACGTCGGCGATGTTGTCGATGATCGTGATCGTCGCGATGTGACCCGTTCCGCGTACGACGCGAAACCCCGTCGACGCGCTGACATCACCCGCCGAGAGTTCTCCGCGTCCCAGACAGGTGAGCTGCGACGAGTCGCTCGCTTCGAGATAGCTGCCCCCTCGCGTCGATCGACCGGTCGGACCATCGCTCGCGAAGAAATCCTGCGTCCACTCCGCCACGTTGCCCGATGCATCGACCAGACCGTACCGGTTGTCCGTCACAACCGTCGTCGTCTCCCCGTCCAGCAGCAACTGTACGCCGTCGAAGAACCCGCCGCGTGTGGTAGCCTCTTGCGACGTGTCACCGCTGTTGAGAAAGTTGGCGTCAACGCCGTTCAGCTCGTCACGACCGAATCCGTACACCGCGTCGAAGATCGGAGCGTTTTCCGCATCCGTCCGAGCGGAGGCTGCCTTGTACCACTCGTTGTAGGGTGACGCGCCGAGGGCCAGGTCGTCCATCGGCAGTCGGTAGCCAACCGTTCGGCGCAATAAATCCTCTCGCTCCGCCGACGTCATGGGCCGCGTCGCGAAATCCTCGGCGCTGATGGTGATGGGTCGCCAATCGCCCGGTTCAACCCCCTCCACGTACGCCCGCAGGTCGCTCGGCAGCCCGGCGAAGAGCGTCAGCCAGTTGCAATACTTAACAGCGCCGTACCAGCTCACACCGACGACGGGGTGGAGCCCGAAGCCCGCTTCGACAGCGTATTGATCGTCGAGGAACTCAATCCGCCCCACCGACGCGTCGTACAACACAGTCGCGCTGGGCGCCGCCGTGCCCTCGTCCCCATCTTCCGCGTCGTTGAGGTAGACGTTGCCCGAATCGATGTCGTGGTAAAGAAAACTCCCGCCCGCGTCCAGCGGGTTGTCACGGGCGTCGTTGAGGAAGGTTGCGAATTGATCGTTCGTGACCTCGGTCGCGCCGATCCAAAAATCATACGCCGGCCCGCCGACCTGCAACTCACGCCCGGGCACGAGCACCAGGCTCCCCGGTGGTTTTGGTGACACCGAAAGGGCACTGGCTGCTTCACTGAGGCGTAGCGTAAGGTCTGTAGCGCCATCGGCGGCCACGAGTTGCGGCGCGACGCCGTCGATCTCCAACCAGGGTACGTCAATCGAAATCGACAGATCGTCGAGCGAATACGCGCCCGGGTTCTCCAGACGAAGGGTGAAGAGCTCTCGATCGAACGGGCCACCCACCACACCGCTCGCGCGAACCGCATCGTCCGCCTGCACAACCGAAAGCTCGACGGGCGTCAAACTCTGTGCGATGCGAAATCCAATAAAACCAAGCGTCGCGTCCGCCGAAACGAGTTCACGAGTGTCGTTGCGAAGCTGCGCGAACTCTATGGGATGGGCGAAGTGCCCTCCACGTGTTACGCCGTCCACGCCCGCGCGATCGTGCATCCACTCAGCCACGTTTCCGCAAAGATCGCTTAGCGCGTAGCCGTTGCTTGTCGCCCTTGTCAGCGTCTCGCCGTCCGCGAGGAGATTGATCCCGTCGAAAAACCCCACCGGCGTCGTGTCGTTATCCTCGGGGTCGCCGCTGTGCAGGAAGTTCGCGTCGGCTTCGGTCAGATCAACGCGGCCGAAACCGTACGGAAGACCGAAGATGGCCGCGTCTGCGACGTCGGGGCCGCGCGAAGCGGCTTTGTACCATTCGTTCGCCGCACTCGTCGACGACGAACCGCCGTCGCGCGGCAGACGAAACCCATTGCGGTTCTGCTCTTCGACGCTCGGATCAAAAGCAACAGCCTGCCAAGCGTCGGCGCTGGTTCCTTCCAGGTAGACGCGCTCGCCTGGCGACATCCCCTGAACCAACGTCAGCCAGTTGCAAAACTTGACCGCTCCATACCAGCTAACGCCGACGACGGGATGATCGTCGAAACCCTCCTCGACAACGTAGGGATCGACGCGTCCGCCTTCGTAGCCGATGCGCCCCAACGAACCGTTGTAAAGAAGCGTCGAAACTAACCCCGACGGGGCAGCCACGCCCTCTTCACCGTCCGGCGAATCGTTGATGTAGACGCTGCTCGAATCGGTGTCGTGGTACAGGAACTGTCCTCGGTCGTCCGTTTTATTTCGACGGGCGTCGTTCAGGAAGCGCGCGTATTCGACGTTGGTTACTTCAAACCGTCCGATGCGAAAGAAATAGTTCGGCCCGCCGACCTGCGGAATCTGATCGGATATGTTTACCATCTCGACGGCGAAACCTTCCGCACCCACGGTCAGCACAACGTCGCGCGTCGCAATCGCACCGTTCGCGCTAAACGTTACGCTCGCCCCGTACCGACCGTCCGGTAGCGTCATCGCCGCCTTAGTTATTGAAAGCGTGATCCCCGCCGAACCCTCCGGGTCAAGGATAACGCCCTCGCTCGGTGAGACGTCGAGCCACGTCACCCCGGCGAACGGCGCGTCGATCGGCTCGAGCGAAAACTGTGCGGTCCAAAACAACTCGGGAACGCCCAGATTGTCCAGCGTGTAGACGAACTCGTCGGGTTGGAAGGGACCGCCCAAAGGCCCGAGGAAGCTCGCCTCATCCGTGGGATTCACCACCAAGCCGGAGACGTCCACCGTCACGACGCGATCCACCACGAAACCCGTCAGCGGTTCTTGAAACCGAACCGCCAATGAGTGTGCTCCGTCGGGCAGAGCGTTCGCCGCCGGCGCAATCGTAACGGTTACCTCGAAATCTTCGCCTGCAGATACCGTCCCGTCGGTCACGTCCAACGAAAGCCAGAGCGGATCGGGCGGTGTATCGCAATCCGCTACTCCGTCCAACATGGAACAGATCGACGCCGTCCAGGTCACTGGGTCTATTTGTACAGTGCTCAGCGTGAACAGGTGCGACGGTGGGTCGAACGGTCCCCCGAACAACCCGGCTGACAAAGACTCGTCCGGCGGATCGACCGAAAAAAGGGCCGCTACGGTCAGTGCGACCGTAACCACAAGCTCTTCCGTTGTGCACTCGTCGGTGATGATCACATCGGCCGTGTGCAATCCCACGGGCAAATCCGTAGCGACTGCTATGTCGATCGCAACCGTGATCTCGACCGATCCCTCCGCAAGCACCGTCCCCTCCGCCTGCGGGAGTCCGTCGATCGTCAACCAGGCGACGCCAGACGGATCCGCTGTGGTCTCAACCCACCGCGCGGACCACAAGACGTCGCTAAAAGATTGGCTCTGAAGAGTCAGCAGGAGTTCATTCTGATCGGGCACGCCACCGAACAGCATGGCAGTCGTCAGGCCGGCTTCGGGAGTCACCGAAAGCGGCTCGCGAACGGTCAACTGCACGGCGCGCTGGGTGACGGTCGACCCGTCGGCGTTAAAGGTCACGAGCCCTTCGTGAAGCCCCACACCCAACTCGTCCGCGCACTCCGGCGAGATGAGCAGCTCCACGTCGGCGAGACCCGGTGCGCTCAGCTCGCCTTCCGACGGCTCGATGCCGATCCACGCAACGTCGGCGCTGACCTCGAACGTCAGCGCCTCCGCCGAAACGTTCGTCACCTTGTAGACCGTACGTTCACTGTCGGGAACGTCGTAGGGTCCACCCCAGATTCCCCGCGTTTTCATCGGCGCAAACGGCGTCACGAGCAGCGGTTCGATCACCCGCTGCGCAACGCGGAAACCCGTCGACGCAACAGCCGACGTCGCGGCTCGCTGCGCCCCGATCGCTACGCGCAGTGAAGCGGGAGCACTCTGCCACGATCCACCTCGGTTGCGCCGAAGCGTTGGGTCGCTCGGCGACTGATCCTGCATCCATTCCCACACGTTCCCCGAAACGTCGTACAGACCGTAACCGTTCGACGTATCAATCGTGGGCGTCTGATCGGGGAGCTGGTTGACCCCGTCGAAGAATCCCACCGGCGACGTTCCCGGCTCGAAAGGGTCGTCGCTCCCTAGATAGTTCGCATCCACAGACGTCGGTGCGGCGTCGCGCCCGTATCCGTAAACGGCATCGAAGGCGACCGACCCGCCGCCGTCTCGGCGCATCGACGCGACCTTGTACCATTCGCCGTACGGATTCGCTTCATCCACCCCGCCGTCCATGGGAAGTCGGTAGCCGATCTTCTCCAGAAGCGCATCGCGCTCGTCCGCGGACAGATCGCGCACTGACCAATCCGCAGCCGTAATGGTCACCGGACGCCACGCGTCGAGATTCGCGTCCACCGCCTCGACGTACGTGCGATGTTCCACACCGATGCCCGACGTGATCGTCAGCCAGTTGCAATACTTGACCGCGCCGTACCAGCTAACGCCGGCCACCGGATGTGACTCGAACGCAGGATCGTCAACGACGAACTGCCCGTCGGTGTAAGCAATGTGCGCGTTGGCTGAGGCATCGAAAATGAGCGTCCCGCCGCCGCCCTCGCCCGTCGTACCCACCTCGGCCGAATTGATGAAGACGTCACCGGTGCCGAGATCGAAGAACAGGTAATGCCCGCGCTCATCGTCGAGATGGGTTAAAGCGTCGTTGAGGAACTCGACGAACTGATCGTTGCGAATCTCGAATCGCCCGATCCGAAAGTCGTAGTCAGGCCCGTCGACTTGCGCATCCGTCTTGGGGACGGTTACGAACTCGACAGGTGGTGCAGCGGCGGCTTGCCCTCCGAGCGCAGCGGCAGCGAAGGCTGTGAAAAGCCGAACGCATCGATGACAAGATAGCGAACCCTGGATCACGCCCGTCGCCCTGCCTCCGTGCAGCCGGCGAAACCGTACCCCCCGCGCTGCGGCCGTTCCCGGCGGTGGACCATCCGCGCAGAGAGAATCCACAGCCTGAGAAACGCCACGACGGTATTTATCGGGCCGTTCCCTCGCGACCGCGTATGCCAATTGCGGCACAAGGCCGCAAAACCGTCTACGCAGAGCATGGAGCCGGGCGAGACGACCTGGCAGGCGTGCAGCCGACGCCCTGTAAAGTGCGGCTGTTCCGCCCGGCGAACGCGGTGACGTGCCGTTTGTGCTTAATTTTTTGTTGCATTGGAAGGGTCAACGCGGTATCTTGGAACCGTTATCGGGCAGAGGTGAGCGCGCCGCTCTCGACCAACATCAGTCTTGGTGGGCGTAGTGGAGTGACCCAGCGTCCGAGGGGTAGCGTTCGCCGAGTTTTAGATTTCGTCTCCACGGTCGGGAAGGCCGTTTCGCTGGGCGCCACGGCGCGCAATGAGGGACGGGTATGAGTGGCGGAATGAAGCAACACGCGCCGCGTCTAGACCAACGATCGTGGCCGGCCTTCGCCGGTGCGATCGCCATACCCAAGCTGCCTGACAAATCCAGCAAAACACACCGCGACACCGCGGTGAGCAGATCATCGGGAAGAGCGACAAATCCAACGTATGCGCTAACTAGTCTGGGAGGGCTGGACCATGGCAACGAACGTCACGGGAAGAATTCTTTCGTGTATCGGTAAACTTGTACGTACCCCACTCGGCGAACCTGCAGAGCGAGGGGCAACAATGAGCTTGCAACCGTTCAGACGAGTAGGTCTTCCAAGTGTCCTCATGTTGTTCTGTTGTTCGGTCGTGAGTGCAGATGATCTTCTGCCACCGCCTTTCCGCGGTGACGCCGGCTCCACATCACAATGCTGGGTCTTCGACACGGCAACTCTCGGTGCGCCCGACTGTCCATGCCCCACGGACAACATCTACGGTGCGCCGTCTGCGAGCTCAAGTGCGGGAGCGTTCTGGGTTGATACATTCGCCGGCAAGACCGGAATCCAATGCCTTCCCGATGGCGAATCGTTGACATTCGATATTGCTAACGACGAGACCACCGAACCGAAGACGGTATGGATTCAAGCGGTGTACCACCCGCACGGCGGAAGTGATCTGATTGCCACGGTAACCGGCGCGGTTGGAGGACCGTTCATCGTGGATCTTCCGGTTCCCGGTCTGCCTGGTTGGATTCACCGTACGTGGGTTTTCGAGTTGCTATGCATAGGCAATGAAACCATCACGCTGACCTCCATCAACGAAAACACCGATGTCGACCAGGTCATCATCGACACGTTGTGCGGACAATTCGTTCCGCCGCCAACACCTGCCGACCCGAACGATTTTGACGGCGAGGGTATAGCTGATGACTCGGACAACTGCCCGGGTGTTGCAAACGGGGGACAGGCCGATGCGGATGGGGACGGTATCGGAGACGCTTGCGATCATGATCCGTGCAATCAGGGTGGGCTCTGTCCGCCTCCTTTGCCGCCGTTGCTTGACCTGTGCGACGATCCCGCACTCCAGGTCGATTGCGACACGGGCGGCGACACCTGCGTAGCGCGGAGTGTCTTCGTTGACGCGGGAGTAGTTCAGGCCACCCAGTGCATGTGCGACGGTCCCGGTGTCGGGTGCGGACCGGTCCTGCTGACCGACCTCGGCGGTGGCGAGGTGGGTTTCAGGTGTCCTTCGGCTTGTCTGTCCACCGGCGAAGCATGCAACATTTACATCGACGGCGTCGCGGTTACCCCGCTCGTAAGCGAGATTCTACAATCGGACGTGGAGGCCGACGGGCTCCCACACACCGTCACCTGCGAATGCCCGCCCGCTGTCGTCCCATGTTCGGAGAGTGCATACCCGGACTGCACGGGCGAATGCACGGACGCGGCGCTTTCATGCCAAGCGAACGACTCAACCCTGGCGTGCGAATGCGTCAACGGTGCGTCAATCTACGAAAACTGGGTCATCGCCGACGACTTCTGCGTGGTCTGTCCTAAGTGTAGCTGCGACGTCAACGGCGACGGAATCTGTAACGTCGTGGACGTCGCCGCGGTCAAGGACTGCGTGGATGGAATTGCCGGCGCCTTGCCTCCGAGCGTGGCCGACCTGAACTGCAACGGATACTGCGATCAGGGCGACATCGACATAGTTGGAGGCCACCCGAGCCGTCTCCAGGCTGAGTACTGTTTCTGTTCGTGCGATCGGATCTTCCAGATGCCAGATGGCCTTCGGCAACAGCGCTGCAAGGCCATCCGGCGTGACGGTCAGCGGCGTGGTCACCCTCCAAACGCGTACGGCCGCATCAGCGGCAGGAATCGGCCACAGCATCACGACGGTCAATTTGCAGCCGGGCGGCGGCCTCGCGCTCCAACTGCGCAAACGATGTGCGCGCCAACAACGCGGCGACTTCAGCCTCCTTGGTCGCGACGATCTCTCGCAGGATTTTCGGCAACGGGGTTACGGACATACGAACTCTCTCAGGCGATCTTGGCGTTATGGAGAACAGCGCGAATCAGCCCGCCCAACTCATGACGAGATGCCGCAGCGCGGGGTTGCGCGCATCGGTGAATCGCACCTGTCGGCCCTGGATACTAATCATGCCAGCCATGCCAAAATCCAGGAACACCCGGTTCAATTCATTCAGCGGGATATCCGTCGCCTCGACAACATCGTTAATCGACATCTCCGCGCCGACGGACTTGTTAAATAGTCGCAAGAATTCCCGGTGCG